>JBOFTL010000154.1:0-16885 GCA_051652045.1 Microcoleus sp.
GACTAAAGTTATAGCCGATCGGGATAGGCATTAACGGTCGATCGCCACTTTTTGCAGATGAACGGGCGATCGAGAATCTGCATTTCGTTGATGTCAAATCGATCTCAGATCGAGACGTTTTTCAGATGTGTTGAACCGAGTTGATTTCCTAAGATTGTGACATAGCAAACCAAAGCAAACAGTTTTGATTTGCCTCAATAAATCACTTAATATTTAGGAGCAAAGAACATGGCTTTAGTTAATGGAACCAGCGGCAACGACAATCTGAACGGTACTTCTGCTAGCGATACCCTCCTTGGCTCGTTCGGAAACGATACTCTGTTTGGCGGTTTTTTTGGTAACGATCTTTTGGATGGTGGTGGAGGAAACGATACAGCAACCTATCTCGGATTTGGTAATAATATAAATGCGTCTTTAGAAACAAACAAAGCAACTTTTTTCGGAGGTAGCGGAACTTTCGTCAGCATTGAAAACTTAATTGGCGGTAACAATCAAGATGTCTTCGTTGGTAATGAGGTGGGCAATCGGCTCGACGGTAGTGCTAGCGGTGACGACATCTCGGGCCGGGGAGGAGACGATTTCCTAATTGGTGGAGACGGATTCGATATTTTAAGGGGAGAATTAGGCAACGATAACCTGCGAGGTGGCAACGATACGGATCTGCTAGAAGGTGGCGATGGGTTCGATTTCCTAGCTGGCGACAAGGGTAACGATACGATGATCGGTGGTAACGGCGATGATAACTTTCAATGGGTGGATGGTGACGGCAGCGATTTGATTCAAGGCGACAGCGGTAGCGATAACTTGTTATTTAATGGTTCGATCGCCCAAGGGGATAATATTAGCCTCAGCAAATCGGGATCTAACATTATATTGCAGCGCACCAATCTCGTCCCCGTAACCTTAACCACCACAGGCATAGAAAGCTTCAGTGGAATTAACGGTCTAGGTGGCGATGATATGTTGAATATCAACAATATAGACGTGACAAGCGGTGTTCGATTTATCCAATTCACGGGGGGGGATGGCAACGATCGCCTGGATACGGATAATGTAACAGCAAACATCAATGCTGGTGGTGGTAACGGCAATGATGTTCTCTTGGGCCATGACGGGAACGACGAGCTAAATGGCGACGCAGGAAGTGACCTCGTGTTCGGGCGTCAGGGGAACGATCGAATTCAAGGTGCTGAGACTGCCAATCTGGGACGGGGTGAGATCGATATGCTCATCGGCGGCCTAGGTCAAGATACTTTTGTACTGAACAATTTCTATGATGATGCCAACACCCTGCCAGATGGCGATGCGATCAACTTTTTCCAGGGCATTGATGGTACGGGAGATTTTGCTCGCATCCCAGACTTCGTAATCGGTCAGGATGTCATTCAACTGTCTGGGGCACGCAGTGGCTACGAGCTTAAACCCATCGCCAATTCCAATTCCCTGCAAGGAGGGCTTGCCACTCAAGATATGGGAATTTTTAAGAGCAACAAACCTGGGACTTTCGGTCCTGTTGAGTTGATCGCGATCGTGCAAGATGCACCCGGTGGGCTGAATATCAACGATGCAACGCAATTTAAATTCATCTAGTTTTCAGGAAACTGCACTGCTTTTAATTTGAATCGAATCAGGTGTTGCGTAAAACAAAAAATGCGCGACACCTTATTATCTTGCACCAATTTCAGAAACCGGGTTTTTGGCAAGGAATCTGCATCAAAGCCATTACCTTTCGTCAAAAAACTCGGTTTCTTGTATGGCTTATTGAAATATTTTTAATTGGTTGGGATTGGTGGCAGCATTGCCTGAATCCCGATATTAACAGCAGGAAATTGCAGCGGTGAAATGCTCTCATTTTCTCCAAGAATAATCTCGCTTTGATACCCGTCTTCAGTCGGTTCTCGAAAAACGTGTAACTGCCTTTCGATGACGTTTAATACCCAATAATCAGCAATGCCCGATCGCGCGTAAATTTGCGCTTTAACTTCGCGATCGTAAGCCAAACTGCTGTCCGCCACTTCAATAATTAAATATACTTCTGCTGGAGTTGGATGGTGAGTTGCATAGTCTAACGGATCGATAATTACTAAAGCGATATCCGGTTCGGGTTCGGAACTGCCATCAAGGGCGATCGGATCTTGCACTCGCACCCAAGCCAGATTGTTAAACAAGTTTTGAAACAATCTATCAGTGCGCCCTAAAGCCGAAGTGTGAGCAGTTCCTTTCGCGCTCATTTTGATAATATTTCCTGAAATTAATTCAACTCGCTCCTCTGGGTGAAAAAATCCTATTTCTCCCAGCTTGTGATATTCTTCAACTGTCCATTTGCGGAGCGTGAAAATAGTTTCGGCGATCGGCATAGTTTCCTCGCTAAATTTATAATTTAATTCGGAATAGTTTGATTGTAGCTTAAAGGCTGAAGTCCTTTTTGCACCCAGGCGAGCGGTTTCAACCGCTCCCGCCATAAGGGGGATAACGATCGGGATTTATACCAATTTTAAAAAAGAATGCAACAGTGTTCTTGTCCCCCCCCTTTATAAGGGGAGCCAGTGCGTTGCTCTCGCCAGTGCGTTGCTCTCGCCAGTGCGTTGCGGAGGTCCCCTCCGTTGTAGCAACTGGCGCGAGGTTCCCTCCGTTGTAGCAACTGGCGCGAGGTCCCCTCCGTTGTAGCAACTGGCGTGGGGTTAGGGGGGGTCAAAGATTGTAGCAGACTTTTAGAGAACTGGTATTAGTATGACATGGCTTTGACACCCGATCGACTGCTGCTTCCAGACAAGGTGTAAGACCGTCTAAAGGCACTGCTTTTAGGGGCAATGTTGGATGAAGGCAGAATCCTCGTCGTTCAACGGCGAGAAGTTGTCAAAATACTTACTACTAAAGTTATAGCCGATCGGGATAGGCAGTAACGGGCGATCGAGACTTTTGGCAGATGAACGGGCGATCGAGACTATCCATTTCGCTGATGTCAAATCGTTCTCAGATCGAGACGTTTTTCAGATGTGTTGAACCGAGTTGATTTCCTAAGATTGTGACATAGCAAACCAAAGCAAACAGTTTTGAACAGTTTTGATTTGCCTCAATAAATCACTTAATATTTAGGAGCAAAGAACATGGCTTTAGTTAATGGAACCCCCGGCAACGACAATCTGAACGGTACTGCTGCTAGCGATACCCTCCTTGGTTCGTTCGGAAACGATACTCTGTTTGGCGGTTTTTTTGGAGACGATCTTTTGGATGGTGGTGGTGGAAACGATACAGCGACCTATCTGGGATTTGGTAATAATATAAATGCTTCTTTAGAGACAAAAAAAGCAACTTTTTTCGGAGGTAGCGGGACTTTCGTCAGCATTGAAAACTTAATTGGCGGTAACAATCAAGATGTCTTCGTTGGCAATGAGGTGAGCAATCTAATCGATGGTAGCTTCGGCAGTGACGATATCTCGGGCCGGGCAGGGGACGATCGCCTAATTGGTGGAGACGGATTCGATACTTTAAGGGGAGAAGTAGGAAACGATAACCTGCGAGGTGGCAACGATGCGGATCTGCTAGACGGTGGCGATGGGTTCGATTTTCTAGCTGGCGACAAGGGTAACGATACGATGATCGGTGGTAACGGCGATGATGCATTCCAATGGGTGGATGGCGACGGCAGCGATTTGATTGGCGGCGACGGCGGCAGGGATGAATTGTTATTTAACGGTTCGATCGCCCAAGGGGATAATATTAGCCTCAGCAAATCGGGATCTAACACTATATTGCAGCGCACCAATCTCGTCCCCGTAACCTTAACCACCACAGGTATAGAAAGCTTCAATGCAATTAACGGTCTAGGTGGCGATGATGTGTTGAATATCACCGATATAGACGTGACAAGCAGCGTCCGATTTATCCAATTCACCGGGGGAGAAGGCAACGATCGCCTGAATACAAATAATGTAACGGCAAACATCGATTCTACTGGTGGTAACGGTAATGATGTTTTAATTGGCGGTATCGCCGGCGACACGCTATCGGGCGATCGAGGAAATGACATTATTTCTGCCAGTGGCGGGAACGATCGAATTAAAGGTGCCGAGAGTACCAATCTGGGACGGGGCGAGATCGATGTACTCGCCGGCGGTCCGGGAGTAGATACTTTTGTGCTGGACAATTTCTATGATGATGGCAACATCATTACAGATGGCGATGCGGGTAACTTTTTCAATGGCATTGATGGCACGGGAGATTTTGCTCGCATCTTAGATTTTAAAGTCGGTGACGATCGCATTCAACTGTCCGGGCCGCGCACTAACTACGAGCTCAAAGCTATCACCAATTCCCTGCAAGGAGGAAGTGCCGCTCAAGATATGGGAATTTTCAAGAAAACTGGATTTTTACACCCCCTTGAGTTGATCGCGATCGTTCAGGATGCACCGGCTGGGCTGAATATCAACGATACAAATCAATTCAGAGTCATCTAGTTTTCAAGAAACTGCACTGCTGTTAGTTTGAATCGAGTAAGGTGTTGCGTAAAACAAAAAATGCGCAACACTTTTTGTCGATCGGCCCAAACTCATAAGTACGACTAAAGTTATAGCCGATCGGAAGAGGAAATGCGAACATCGCACTCGGCAGCATATTTATAGTTGATGCGCGATCGCGACTTTTTGTAGATGAGGGTGCGATCGAGAATCTGCATTTCGTTGATGTCAAATCGATCTCAGATCGAGACGTTTTTCAGATGTTTTCAACTGAGTCAATTTCCTAGGATTGTGACATAACAAACCAAAGCAAATAGTTTTGATTTGGCTCAATACTTCACTTAATATCTAGGAGCGACGAACATGGCAGTAATTAATGGCGGTGGAGATGTCTTACCTGGCAATGATGAGAGCGATACCCTCATCGGCAATCCCCCCGGTAGCTTCTCGGGCGGGGATCTTAACGATTTGGGAATGGGTGGGGATCTTAACGATATTTTATCCGGCGGGGCAGGAAACGATACCCTATTTGGTTTCGCAGGATTCGATACTTTAAAGGGAGAATTAGGAAATGATAGCCTGCTAGGTGGCGACGGTTCGGATCTGCTAGAAGGTGGCGATGGGGCAGATTTTCTAGCTGGCGAAAAGGGCAACGATACGATGCTCGGCGGCAGTGGCGATGACTTATTTCAATGGTTGGATGGCGACGGCAGCGATCTGATTCAAGGTGGCGAAGGTAAGGATAAATTGTTATTTAACGGTTCCGCGCAAGGGGATAATATTAGCCTCACCCAATCGGGTTTGGATGTTGTATTGCAGCGTACCAATCTCGTCCCCGCAACCTTAACTACCCAAGGTATAGAAAGTTTTGATGCAATTAACGGTGGGGGTGGCGATGATGTTTTGAATGTTAGCAATTTAGGCCTGACAAGTGGCGTGGAATTTATCAAATTCACGGGGGGGGATGGCAACGATCGCCTGAATACAAACTCCAGTGTATCGGCCAACATTAATGCTAGTGGTGGTAATGGCAATGATAATTTGACAGGTAGTAATGGCAGCGACACGCTATTAGGCGATCGAGGAAATGACGTTATTTTTGGGGGTAACGGGAACGATTTAATTAAAGGTGCCGAGAGTTCCAATCTGGGACGGGGTGAGATCGATTTGCTCACCGGCAGCTCGGGCCGAGATACTTTTGTGCTGGACAATTTTTATGATGATGGCAACATCTTGATAGATGGCGATGTGATGAACATTTGGAATAACATCGATGGCACGGGAGATTTTGCTCGCATCACAGACTTCAAAGTCGGTGAAGATCTGATTCAACTGTCAGGATCGCGCAGTAATTACGAGCTTAAACTTATCGCCAATTCCCTGCAAGGAGGGAGTGCAGCTCGAGATATGGGAGTTTTCAAGAAAGGAGGATTTTTAGAGCCGCTTGAGTTAATCGCGATCGTTCAAGATGCACCTTCTGGTCTAAATCTCAACGATGCAGCGCAATTTAAATTCAGCTAGTTTTGTGGCGATCGCGCTACTTCTAAATAGTCAATAGTCAATAGTCAACTCTCAACTCTCAACTCTCAACTCTCAATTTACAGCCGGTACTGTTCCTTCTACAGGTTGAATAATTGAGGGTTTATTAATAGATTTCGGGCGAAAAAGTGCCTGGAGTGCGGCATCGAGAGTTTCGGCCATGACAATCCGATTTTCGTAGGCGACAATCACTCTCACTAAGGTTGGCAAACTGTTACGATCGGCCTCTAAATAAAGAGGCTCAACATACAGCAAAGATTGTTCGATCGGAATTACTAATAAATTGCCTTGAATTGCTTTTGAACCCTGTCGGTTCCACAGCGAAATTTGTTCGGAAATCACAGGTTCTTGATTGATTAAAGCTTCTATTTGTTCCGGACCGTAAACTAATCGCTGTTTTGGGAATTGGTACAGCAGCAATTTGCCGTAATCTTCTGCGTCCGATCGAGCTGCAATCCATGCTATTAAATTATTGCGCGCTACAGGCGTAAATGGCAAAAGCAAAATAAATTCTTCTGCGGTTTCCATCGGTAATTTTGTAATCAAATAATACGGCGCGACTGCTTGTTGTTCGCCACCGTAAATTTCATTGGGAATCCGCCACAAATCTTCCCGATTGTAAAATACTTGCGGGTCTTCCATATGATAAATTAATAAGCGTTCGGCTTGTACGCTCAACAAATCTACCGGATATCTGATATGTTTGCGGATGGCCGGAGGCATTTGGTCAAGGGATTTAAAAAGTCCGGGAAAGATTGCAATCCAACTGTTAATAATCGGATCGCTAGGGTTAGCGACGTAGAAATTTACAGAGCCGTTGTAGGCATCAATTACTACTTTTACGGAATTGCGAATGTAGTTAAATTCATTGTTACCCGAATCGGAATACGGGTAGCGATCGCTTGCAGTATACGCATCGATAATCCAATAAAGATAGTTGGAATTTTTATCGGTTGTCGGTGGTAAAGATTGAGATTTGTTGCTATTTGAATCGGATTGTTGTTTGATTTCTCCCTGGTTGAGGTTAGCGTTAGCTACTACTAAATACGGGTCAGAATCGTAGCGTAAAAAAGGCGCGATCGCCCGCACTCTTTGGTTGATATTGCGGCGGTACAGCAACTTAGTTTCTGGAGTAAAATTGCGGGTAAATACCATTTGCCAGTTTTTCAGATAATTCGCAAATAGCAAGCGCCGCCACACAGAATCGATATTAATTCCACCTTTACCGCTGTAGGTATTGTAAACATTATCTTCGCCACTCGGATAGTCAAATTCTTTAACTTTAGTAGGGGCTATCACATCGGTATTGGTAACTTCTCCGTAATAAATGCGCGGATAGCCGATCGGAATGCTGGCCCGAATGCGATCGCTAGCTACTCCTAAACTACTTTCCTCACCCCCAGCATTAATGCCAATATCTTTGACAAAATAATCGGGCAAACCGCCGGGACCGATCGTATTTACAGGAGAAAGTGTAAAACCGTAACCGTGGGTGTAAACTAAGTGTTTGTTTACCCATGTTTGAGCTGCGGCGGCAACTGCTGTAAAGTCTAATTCTCGCGCTGCTAAAATCACTTGCTGGCTTTCAAAATCTGCTGTTTTTGCCGAGTTATTTTTGACTGTGTAGCGATCGATATCTGCATCAGAAAATTTATAATAAGGTCTGATTTGCTGCAATTGTCGGTTGGCTTGCAGCAGCGGCTGCTTGTCCCACAGGCGAATATTGCTGATAGTAAGCTGATTTTTTTGCAAATCGGCAAAGGTAAGTTTACCGATGGGATCGAAAGTTTTAAAATCAATTTTTTGGAGATCGAATCCTTGTCTGGTAAAAGCGATGCTGCGCTGGATGTAAGGTCTTTCACGCGCTAGTTCGTTAGGTTTTACTGTGAGTTGCTGTATCATTTGTGGCAGCAACCAACCCAAGAAAAAAGTTAAACTCAAGCAGCCCAAAATAAGGATTTTTAAATTGCAATCTTTGATTTTGTGTTGAAAAATTTGATAAATCATCAACAGCGCGATCGTCCCTGCCACAATACTTAAAAATCCATATACCGGGAGTCGCACTGTTACGTCGGTATAATTGGCACCGTAGGTAACATCTCTCTGCGAGTATAGCAACTGATAGCGCGCCAGCCAGCAGCGAAATGCAACTGCAAACATTGTACCCGCACCCAAGCCGTAGAGGTGTTGTTGCTGCGATCGCGAAAATCCCAAAAATTTCCCTTGACTCAGGCTGTTTCCCGATAATAAATACGTTAAACTGCAAGATACTAAACCGTACATAAATAATGTCCCCATCCAGAATTGCAGCAACTCTACAATGGGCAGAATAAATACATAAAAGCTAATATCGAGATTGAAAAGAGGCTCGGTTGCATTAAAATTGAAATGCTGGAAAAATTGTAAAACATTTTCCCAATAACTAATTGCTATTATCCCGATCGCCCCGCTCAAAAATATGGCGATCGCCCGCAGCAACAAATCCGGCTTAATTGCTACAGCTAGCATTAACACTGCCAGCAAGCTTGGCAGCCACCAATTAGAAAATAGCAGTATCGCGATTTGCCAAATTGATGAAAAATTTAACTGAATTGGCAGCGATGAAAAATTGCCGACCTTAGCGAAATAGTCTAGCTTTCCCGCAGCTAACAGCCCGCAGTAAATTGCCGTCAAACCCGCGATCGCACTCAATCCCAACACCAACAACAGCAGCCGAGAAAACGTTATTTGAGATTTAAATTCTGGCAATCGATAGTTTTGCTGTTTTGTCGATCTGGCAACAAATAATGCTCCGGAAATCGGCGATCGAATTTCGGGCGTCACCGGATGCCGCCAGCGGCGCGCTAGGGCAAAGTTTCCCCAGAAAAAAGCAGCAGAAATAACAAGGGCGATCGTTCCCAGTAAGCCTTGAGTTGTCAGTCTCAACAGCAAAACTTGCAGGTATCCAACTTCCTGAAACCAGAGAATTTCTGCTGTCACCCGCGAGGCTAATTCAAACACCAACCACAGGGCTGCGATCGAGAAAATTATTTGATAAATTCGCTTACTTAAAGTCATTTGACACCATCTTGACCCGAGTCTAGATTTCCTTGAATGCGATCGTTAAGTCATTGTAAATCTAAAATTATCACTTTGCAGCAGATAAGACTTGACATTTTGTGCGTTTACGTGCTAATATGCTTCACTGTCAGAGAAAGCCGGGGTGTATCGCTCCAAATAAGCAGACTCCAAATAAGCAGACTTGAGAAAGACCAATCTCAAATTTACAAATCGGTTAGGGGAATTAGCTCAGTTGGTAGAGTGCTGCGATCGCACCGCAGAGGCCAGCGGTTCGAGTCCGCTATTCTCCATAGTCAATTAGGGTCATCTAAGTTGAGAGTTAATAGTTGTAGGGTGCAGCTCGATCGACCATCTCAAACCTCAATCTACCATCTTGCAGATCCGATGGACTGTCGGCCGATCGGATATCTGAGCGAACATAGAAGGAGTTTGATGCTTAAACTAACACTAATGACCCAGGCGCGATCGGCACCTGTCTTGGAAAGTAGCACTATAAATCATCTAAAATAGTCCTTCTTTCCCAACAGGGACCGAGGTAATTTTTGGGATGCAAAAATTGCACCACAGCTTTCACACAGCCAGCTTCAATAATTGATGAAATAGCTTGTGGAATAATTCTGTGCGCCCTTCTGCGAGAAAGGTTAAAATCGCTAAAAATAAGTTTTGTATCCAAATGCACAACTATTTGTTCTAGCGAGTCTTAGGATTAACACGCTATGTGTTATTATTTTCAGCGATCGCGCTCATTGATTCAAGAGTAACAACAAAAAATGGCAAAAAGATTCGATCGGCGGAAGTTTCTTTTATACAGTTCTGCTACCCTAACATCCAGTTTATTCCTAAAAGCCTGTCGCACCCCGGCTCCCACTGCGACTCCAGAAGCTTCTCCCACCCCTGGTTCTTCTCCAGCAGCAGGATCGTCTCCTGCTGGTGGTGGTAACACGATCAAAGTAGGAATTTTGCATTCCTTAAGCGGCACGATGTCGATCAGCGAAAAAAGCGTTGTCGATGCCGAACAATTAGCGATCGAAGAAATTAATAAAGCTGGTGGCGTCCTCGGAAAACAAATCGAAGCAGTCGTAGAAGACGGCGCCTCAGATTGGCCGACTTTTGCTGAAAAAGCCAAAAAATTGATCGACCAAGATAAAGTAGTTACAGTTTTTGGCTGCTGGACTTCTGCCAGTCGCAAAGCTGTATTGCCAGTGTTTGAAGAAAAAAATCATATGCTCTGGTATCCCGTACAGTACGAGGGTCAAGAGTGCTCAAAAAACATCTTTTACACCGGGGCTGCACCGAACCAGCAAATCGAACCAGCAGTAGATTGGCTGCTGCAAAATAAAGGCAAAAAATTCTTTTTAGTCGGCTCCGATTACGTATTTCCCCGCACGGCAAATACCATTATTAAGGCACAGTTAGCTGCGAAAGGAGGCGAAGTAGTAGGAGAAGATTACATTCCTTTGGGCGGCACGGAAGTAACGCCGATCATTACAAAAATCAAATCAGCTTTGCCAGACGGTGGTGTCATCTTCAACTCCCTCAATGGAGACAGCAACGTCGCCTTTTTCAAACAATTACAGGGTGCAGGTTTGGGACCGGATAAATATCCCTCGATGTCTGTCAGTATTGCTGAAGAAGAAGTCAAGGCGATCGGCGTAGAATATCTAAAAGGTCACTACGCTGCTTGGAATTACTTCATGACGGTAGATTCGCCAGCTAATACCAAATTTGTCGAAGCATTCAAAGCAAAATACGGCAAAGATCGGGTAACAAACGACCCGATGGAAGCAGCTTACATCATGGTTTACCTGTGGAAACAAGCCGTAGAAAAAGCCGGAGTAGCGGAAGATTTGGATAAAGTACGGGCAGCAGCTTTGGGTCAAACTTTCGACGCCCCCGGCGGCAAAGTTACGCTAGAAAACAACCACCACCTGGCTAAATTCGTGCGGTTGGGCGAAGTCAGAGATGACGGTTTGTTTAACATCGCTTTTGCTACTCCCGAAGCAGTTAAGCCGATACCTTGGAATCAGTTTGTAGAAGAAACCAAAGGTTTTTCCTGCGATTGGTCAGATCCAGCAAAAGGTGGTAAATTCAAAGTCTGATGAATGTTGTTAGCTGTACTTGAGAAGTCGGGATTTGCGATCGAGCTTTGCTCGATCGCAAATTAGGTTAACAGCACAGCAGGGCTGGTTGCAAACTTATAGAACTTGCACAAAAACAATGGATGTCTGTCATTCCCAGCTAGCACGAATTAGTTGCAACCGTTTTAGGACTTACGCAAGCATTCTATCTGCTGGGTGCGCACTGCGCACCTTACAGCTTAGGACTTACGCAAGTATTCTATCTGCAGGGCTTGCACTGCGCACCTTACGGCTATGCAATCATTCTATTTGTAGGGTGCGCACTGCGCCTCTTACGGTGAGATAGTCTGTCAAACTATTTGTTGCATAAGTCCCACGTTTCTTGTTAGCTGCTTTTGCGTAAGTCCTGACTTATTTTCACGATAGATAACCAATCAGTATCGCGTGAAACCAGCCTCCATCAAATATTTGAACAAAATAGGAGGAAACAATTAGTGTTAGGGTTGTTGGACGGTTTATTTAATGGTATCAGTATCGGCGCTGTTTTGTTAATTGCAGCCTTGGGATTAGCAATTATTTTTGGGCTGATGGGCGTGATTAACATGGCTCACGGCGAGTTAATGATGCTGGGGGCTTACACAACTTTTGTAGTGCAGAATGCCTTCAAAGGTATGGGAGATTTTGCCTTTGAAACCTATATTTTATTTGCCCTACCTGCTGCCTTCTTAGTAGCGGCGTTAGTAGGATTAATTCTCGAACGAGGTGTGATTCGCTATCTCTACGGGAGGCCTCTAGAAACTCTACTAGCAACTTGGGGCGTCAGTTTAATTTTGCAGCAGTTTGTCCGCAGCGTGAGTTGGGTATTGGTGACAGGAGTTGCAGTGTTTTGTTTGCTATTTTTTGGCGGCTTGCAAGTGTTGAAGCGCCGCCCAGATTTCGATCGCATTCGCAATGGCATTATCACAATAATTTTGCCTCTATCTTTGGGAATTTCCTGGGCGGTGAGTGCATTTTTAGGCGAAACCTACAAACTCGCAGTAACTAAACCTTGGTTTGGCGCTCAAAACGTTGACGTAACAGCCCCTGCATGGCTGCGCGGCGGCATCCCGCTGGGCAGTTTTCAAATACCTTACGCTCGAATTTTTATCATCGTGCTGACAGCACTTTGTTTGGCAGGAATTTACGTATTTTTGCAAAAATCCGTGTGGGGATTGCGGATTCGTTCCGTGACGCAAAATCGCAGTATGAGCGCTTGTTTGGGAATACCTACCGAACAAGTAGACGCCCTGACATTTGCTTTAGGATCGGGCTTAGCTGGTATTGCTGGATGTGCGATTAGTTTGCTCGGTTCCGTAGGCTCAAATACCGGACAAAATTATATAGTCGATACCTTTATGGTAGTAGTTGTCGGCGGCGTCGGCAAAATAGTCGGGAGTGTAGTTGCCGCGATCGCGATCGGCACTGCCAATTACCTCATCGGTTCTGGAACACTAGCATCAATGTTTGCTCCAGTCAAGCCTTTAGCTGACTTCTTCACTTTTTTTGCCACAACCAGCATGGCAAAAGTTATGGTATTTGCCTTAATTATTGCTTTCCTGCAAGTGCGCCCCGGCGGAATTTTCCCGCAAAAAGGACGCACGGTTGAAAATTAACAACTACCGCTTTGAACGCCAAACAAATGGAAAATACAAAACAAAAGGCACTGGTAAAAGAAGCAGCAATTGTAGGCGCGATCGGCCTGATTTTCATCTTGCTAATTCCCGGCGTAGTTCCTGACGTTCGCCTCAATCAATTAGGACGATTTTTATCCCTAGCAATTGTCGCCCTGGGAATCGATTTAATCTGGGGATATACGGGATTGTTAAGTCTCGGACACGGCGTATTTTTTGCCCTGGGCGGCTACGCCTTCGCCATGCACCTCAAACTGCAATTCCCCCCAAATACCAGCATTCAATTGCCCGAATTTATGAGTCTCTACGGCGTCACCGAACTGCCTTGGTTTTGGCAGCCGTTTTACTCATTTCCCTTTTCAATCCTCGCAGTAATCGGGATTCCCGCCATCTTGGGCGCAGTTTTGGGTTACTTAGTATTCCGCAATCGCATTCGAGGCGTTTATTTTTCAATTCTCACCCAAGCCGCAACAATTGTATTTTTCAACTTCTTTAACGGCCAGCAAAAATTGATTAACGGTACCAACGGACTTACTGACTTTAAAACCTTGTTTGGAGCATCAGTAAATAACCGAGATACTCAATATATTTTCTACGTTCTTACAGTAGTATTTCTCGCCGCAACCTACGCCCTCTGTCGCTGGCTGACAAGCGGGCGGTTCGGGCGCTTGCTAGTAGCAATTCGCGACGATGAAGTGCGCCTGCGCTTCTCCGGTTACAATCCCACCGGATACAAAGTCGTAGTCTTTGCAATTTCCGCAGGCTTGGCGGGGATTGCTGGGGCTTTATTCACCGTGCAAACCGGAATTATTTCACCGAAAGCAATGGATATTGCATTTTCGATCGAAATGGTAATTTGGGTAGCAGTAGGCGGGCGTGCCACTTTATCAGGAGCAATAATTGGAGCCCTGTTAGTCAACTTTGGCAAAAGTTTCTTGAGCGAACAATTTCCCGAAGTTTGGCTATTTTTCCAAGGCGCGCTATTCTTATTAGTGGTAACAGTCCTGCCAGATGGCATAGTAGGATGGCTGAAAGATCGAGATTTCGCTCGCCTCCGCGCCCTGTTCAAAAAACCCAAATACGTATCTACTTACCCCAGCCTCGAAGAAGACCCCCAAGTAAAGCTCGAAAAAGAAGAAATAGAAAGTTGATCGCCGATCCCTTAAAGACTTGCTGTCTGTATATTCTTCCTTCTTCCTCCTTCCTTCTTCCCTGTTGCCTGTTGCCTATTGCCTGTTGCCTATTCCCTCTTCCTTCTTCCTTCTTCCTTCTTCCTTCAACCTATGGCAGATATTATCGACTACAAAATCTACGGCGACGACTTGCAGCTAATTGAAATCGAACTTGACCCCAAGGAAGGTGTCAGGGCTGAAGCCGGAACCATGACATATATGGAAGGCGACATCCAAATGCAAACCTCCACGGGGGGCGGCATATTTCAAGGTTTCAAACGGATGCTGACAGGAGAAGGTTTTTTCATTACCACCTTTGTCAACGCTGGAAATCGCAAATCCCGAGTTGCATTCGCCGCACCCTATCCGGGGAAAGTAATTCCCCTCGATTTAAGGCAACTTGGCGGAACATTTTTGTGCCAAAAAGACTCATTTCTGTGTGCGGCTAACGGCATTGAAATTGATATTGCTTTCACCAAGCGTCTCGGTGCTGGCTTCTTTGGCGGAGAAGGTTTTATTCTTCAGAAATTGCACGGAGATGGATTGGCTTTCGTTCATGCGGGAGGAACGATTGTTGAGAAAAATTTGGGAGTTGGCGATGTGTTGAAAGTAGATACTGGCTGCTTGGTAGCATTTGCACCAACTGTAGATTACAACATTCAGTTTGTTGGGGGATTCAAAAATGCTTTGTTTGGCGGCGAAGGCTTGTTTTTAGCAAGGCTTAGCGGGCCGGGTAAAGTGTATTTGCAAAGTTTACCCCTGTCGAAATTAGCCGAGCGAATTTTAGCAGCCGCTCCGCCTCCAGTCACTAGCAGTTCTAGCAGTTTTAGCTTCGAGTAATAGTTTTGTAGTAAGGACTTCAGTCCGCATTTGAATTAAGAGGTTTGTAGTGAGGACTTTAGTCCGCATTAGGCATAAATCTGTAAGAAATGACTAAAGTCCTTACTACAAACATTAAGGACTAAAGTCCTTACTACAAACATGAGGACTTTAGTCCTTACTACGAACATTAAGGACTAAAGTCCTTACTACAAACATGAGGACTTTAGTCCTTACTACGAACATTAAGGACTAAAGTCCTTACTACAAACATTCAACTAAGTATCTGACAAATACATGAAAGAAAAAGTATTAGAAATAGAAAACTTGACAGTTAGCTTTGACGGTTTTAAAGCCATTAACAATCTAACTTTCAGCATGGATGCGGGTGAACTGCGAGTTATCATCGGCCCCAACGGTGCGGGAAAAACAACTTTTCTCGATTCGATTACTGGGAAAGTCCAGCCGACGGAAGGACGAGTAATGTTTAAAGGTAAAAATTTGCGCAAATTGTCAGAATATCAGATTGCTCGCCTGGGTATCGGTCGCAAATTTCAAACACCGCGAGTTTATTTAAATTTAACACCTCGGGAAAATTTGGAGCTATCTTGCAATCGCGATAAAAATGTTTTTCCCACTCTATTCAAATCTTCTCCCGTAGCTGAAAAGCGCACTGTTGCCGGCTTGCTAGAAACCATTGGTTTAATTGCTAAAGCTGATGTTCCGGCTGGTTTGCTATCTCATGGGGAAAAACAGTGGTTGGAAATTGGGATGTTAGTAGCTCAATCTCCCGATTTATTATTGGTAGATGAACCCGTCGCTGGTTTGACTGATGAAGAAACGGCACAAACTGGGGAGTTACTGCTTTCTTTAGCAGAAAGTCATTCGGTTTTGGTAATCGAGCATGATATGGAATTTGTCAGACAAATTGCGAGAAAGGTGACGGTGTTACATCAAGGTTCTGTATTGTGCGAGGGAACGATGGATGAAGTACAAAATGACGATCGCGTGATTGAGGTATATTTAGGAAAACCCGAAGAGTAGGAGGGAGAGGGGGAGAGGGGGAGAGTGGGAGAATTACAAATTACAAATTACCAATTACCAATTACCGAATTATGCTGCAAGTTTCTAATCTGAATGTTTACTATGGCGAAAGTCACATTCTCCGCGATGTGGATTTAAGCGTGAATCCGGGACAAATGGTGTGTTTGATCGGTCGCAACGGCGTCGGTAAAACTACCATGCTAAAAACGATCGTGGGGTTGCTCCAACCGCGCAGCGGTACGATTAGTTTTGAGGGACAGTCGATCGCATCTAAATTTACTCACCAGCGGGCTAAAATGGGCATAGGCTACGTACCTCAAGGGCGCGAAATTATTCCGCGTTTGACTGTTAGAGAAAATTTGTTATTAGGTTTGGAAGCAAAATCCACTCCGCGTTTGAGTGCTAAAGAAAATTTGTCCTTGGGTATGGAATCGCAACCTGTTAGGCGCTCCCGTTCCCGAAACAATGGATTATTGGGTTTAGAATCGAAACCAGTTACTTCCAAACACGATCTAATTCCCGATGAGATTTTTGAGTTATTTCCCGTGTTAAAAACTATGCTCGATCGCATGGGCGGCGATTTGAGCGGGGGACAGCAGCAGCAATTAGCGATTGCTAGGGCTTTGATGGGCGAACCGAAATTGTTGGTTTTAGATGAGCCTACGGAAGGGATTCAACCTTCGATTATTTTAGATATAGAAGCCGCCGTGCGCCGGGTAGTTGCGACTCGGGGAATTTCGGTTTTGTTGGTGGAACAACATTTGCATTTCGTGCGGCAAGCTGATTGGTATTATGCCATGCAAAAAGGGGGAATTGTAGCTTCTGGAAATACTAGCGAGTTGAGTGATGATGTGATTCAGAGGTTTTTGGCTGTTTAATTTTGAAGGAAGAAGGAAGTGTGGCAAATATCTTTTTGTAGGGTGCGCATTGCGCACCTTACTACTGATTTTGAAGCAGGAAAGAAGTGCGGTAAATATTTGTTTGTAGGGTGCGCATTGCGCACCTTACTACTGATTTTGAAGCAAGAAGGAAGTGTGGCAAATATC
>JBOFTL010000155.1:0-6452 GCA_051652045.1 Microcoleus sp.
GGCGTGGCAATGGGCTCGATCGCAGCAGGATTGCTGGTGCGAGTGTTATAGCCTCAGTTATCTGGCGATGACGGAATTGGATGCGGGCGATCCGGCGGCGGCCTTGCCTTACTGTCAGGAAATGGCGATCGTCGCAGCCAAAATTCAAGGTGAGGGCAGTGAAGGTGCGATCGCGCGGGCATTATCAGCTTTAGCAAACTATCAACTCCAGCAACCCGAGGCTGCTGCTGCTTTGGAAGCGGCGATCGCGACTTTGCAGCAGGTGGATGCGAAACGAATGCTGTCTTACGTGCTGATTGGGGCGGCCGAAATGGATTTGGAGTGCGATCGAACCTTTTTGGCAACAACCCGCGCTGAAGCCGCTTTAGAAGCTGCTCAGACGGTCGATCATCCCAGCGAGATTGCTTTGGCTTGGGCGATTTTGCTTCAGGGTATTTTGGGTTTGGGCGATCGAGAACGGGCGATCGAATTGTTTGAATCGCTGCGATCGCGAATCGATCGCACTGCGCTGAGTTGTCGCGCCGAGAATGAGGTCGATCGGGCGATCGAACAAATGCAGAAAATTATCGAACAAAACATTTAAATTATGTTTTCTCGGCGGTTTAACTCGGCGGTTGAAACCTTTTGACCTTGAACTCGAATGTGCTTCGCTCGTCATTCGAGTTAAAGGTAAAACTACACGAACGAAGTCCGCCTGCGCGGACTAAATAAAAGGCGATCGAACAATCATTTTCTTATCTCAGCTACAAACTGAGCATAATCTCCTAACCATTCTGACTTAGGGTTTAATTCAAATCTCGTCACCTCTATCATCGCCAACAGCAAAATTTTCTTTTTCAATGATTGTTTGCGATAAGCAACAGCATCTTCTTCAAATCTTACATAATTTTCCCAGGAAATATCTGTCAGTAGAGTTATCCCTAGATCGGCCTGCATTCGCTGCCTCCAGTTTAAATGATTTTGCAAAAGGTTATCTAAGCTAGAGATAGGATGGTAAATTCTGATGTTTTTGCCATCTTGCCAAAAACCATAAGCAATACCATCTGTAATATTGACTTCTCGGTTAATATTCGCTAACCCCCATCTTCGATCTAAAGCACTGAAAATAACAGCTTGTCTGGAAAATGATTCGCCATTTGCCTTGAAAACTTGACACACTTCAGCGTAGCAATAATGTTTTGGGTGAGCAAAACACCTTGCAAATGCTGGGTTGGCACCAGTTGTATAATCAATTAATTGAACAAATTCTAAATTTTCTAATTCTTGAGTTTGTTGTTCCAACCAAGTAAAATTTAACAAAGGATAGTCGTGCAAACTTGCTGGTTTATAATCAAAACCATCGGGTAAACTTCTCAAAACCTTTTCTTTTGTATCAGACAATAACCACAGAAAGCAAATGACTAGAAAAAAAGTAAGTGTGATTCCCACCTGCCATCCAAACGCAAAAAAAGCTATGACAATTGTCAAGCCAGATGAAATTAGGTAATTCTTGATTTTCGACCAGAAATTTTGCGTTCCTTCAGTTAATTTACTCATAGCCGATTCAATGAAACGTGAACTCAAAAGTTACTACCTGCCTGGGTTACAACCTAAATTCCGCAGATTGAGGAAAAGAGGTATGGTATTTTTATAGGAGGAAATATCTAGCACCTACCATTAGAATACCATATCTACTGTTTAATTATGGCTATTATCAAAGTTGAAACTGTTGCCGATCGACCTATCATCCCAGAAATATTACAAGATGAGTACCTGCGAAAACTTCCCTGTCTTGAGGTGCGAAATGCGAGATGGCAATATTCGCTGCTATCAGTAGATCGCGATCGCATGATTTGCACTTTTGAAGCACCGGATGCAGAGTCGGTGCGACAAGCTTACCGCCAAGCTAAGGCTGATTTTGGTAAAAAAATTTGGACAGCCCGAGTTATCGATTCTGAAAGCGTGTCGCCTGCGGGGAAAGAAGCAATTCTTCAAGTGTTTGAGGGAAGCTATCCGAATGGCTTTACCGATGCAGATTGGAACGAGATTTTACAGTGCGATCGGGAAGGGAGTATTGAGTTAGTGGGTTGCTATATATCATTGGATAAAACCCGCGTGCTGTGCGAATTGAAGGCATCCGATGCGACAGCGATTCGAGAAGTTTACAGTAAAGCTGGAATTGAGTGCGATCGAATCTGGTCTGCCGAAGTTCTGAAACCTTGATTAATATCAAATCCAGATTAGCCATCCCCTCGATCGATTTTTTGCTTGGGACTGGAATCTATTCGATTGCGAAGCGTAGCAAACAATGACAATCAAAGAGGTTGTAGGGACACAGCAGTGCTAAGGCGTGTCAATTTCAGGTTAAAGGTATTTAGACACTGCTGTGTGACGATGGCCTTAATTATTGAGGGTGGTAATGACTGCATAATTGCGATCGATGAAAATCTGTAAGAAAGGACTGAAGTCCTTACTACAAACATTATCAACTATCGATCGACAGCGGAATTTCCACAATAAATTCTGTTCCTTTACCAACTTCACTCACCCACCGCAACTTGCCACCGTGAGTTTGAACTATTGCTTGATAGCAAACCGAAAGCCCCAAACCCGTACCTTTACCAACAGGTTTAGTAGTAAAAAACGGATTGCAAATTTTGTCCTGAATTTCTTCTGGAATTCCCGTTCCCGTATCGCGGATAGAAATTTCTACCATATCGGGCGCGCTTTGACAAGTGCTAATCGCAATTTCTCCCGGTTGGCGAGTCGCTTTTACTGCATCTAAAGCATTGTCAATTAAATGGAAAAATACTTGATTGATTTGCCCTGCATGACATTTTACTTTCGGCAGTTTCCCGTACTGTGTGGAGATAGTAACATTCGGTCCGATCTTGTTTTGCAGCATCAACAAACTGCTTTCCAAACCTTGATGCAAATCTACTGATTTAAATTCAGCTTCGTCCAAACGCGAAAAACTCCGCAGCGTGGTGACGATCGACCGAATTCGCCCGCTACCTTCCTGCATCGAACTTAGCAGTTGCGGAAAGTCTTCTCTGATGTAATCCAGTTCTAATTCTTCATTAATTTCAGCGATCGCTTTTGTAGCTTCGGGGCAGATTTGACTGCAAAAATCTATAGCTTCTATAAGAGTTTTAACATACTCTTGGGCGTGAAATAAATTAGCATGAATGAAATTGTTAGCATTGTTAATTTCGTGCGCTACTCCCGCTGCCATTTGCCCCAAACCGGACATTTTTTCGCTTTGAATCAATTGCTGCTGGGTCGATCGCAATTCTTCCAATGCTGTTTGCAATTGCTGGGCTTGAGTTTGAGATTTTACCGCTGCTTCTTGAACTTGCGAGTAGAGTTCGGCTTGCTGAATCGCAATTGCCATTTGATCTGCTAGCTGTGCTAGCAATTCGGTTTCTTGCTGCCGCCAATTGCGAGTCTCGCTGCATTCGTGAGCGATCAACAAACCCCACAGCCTGCCCGGTAATTCTGGATGGTAGTTTCCCCCAGATTTGGGTGAATTTTCTTCATTTCTCGCTGTAACGATCGGTACGATCAGATTCGCTTTTACCTGCAAGCTATCGAGAAATTCTACATGACAAGGCTCTAAATCAGCATGAAAAATATCGTTAATTGCTCTGACTCTGCCTTGTTGGTAATAATTGCCGTAATCCCCGTTGAAACACTTATCTGCTCCCATGTCTCCTAAAATTGAAGGCCACGGAATCACCATATCTTCTACTACAACTTTTCCCCGCCAGTCATCCTGAAATTGGTAAATAATTACCCGATCGCACTGCAAGAATTTGCGCACTTCTCTCACCCCAGTTTCCAGGATAGTTTGGAGATCGAGGGTACTGCGAATTTGATTGCCGATCAGGCGCAGTAGCGATTCCCGTTCCGCTTGACGGCAAGTTTTTCTGTATAGTTTAGCTTGGGCGATCGCGATCGCTAATTGCGCTCCTACTCCCTCTACCAGTTGCCTTTCCCATTCCGTCCATTCCCGTTCCCGATCGCATTGATGCAACCCAATAATGCCGTTGACTTCTCCTTGATAGCGGGTAGCTACTGCCAGCATCGATTTAATTTCTAAAGCTTCAGCAATTTGTTTGCTGCGTTGATTCAATCCCGGAAACTCTAAAAAATTTGTCAGTGCTAGCGATTCTTGCTGGGAGATTAATGCTTCTAAGTGGGCGTTACCCTCAATTGGTACTTTCATGCCCAGTTGCATCGGATAGTCTCCTGCGTTATATTCTCCTCGGGTAACTAATGTTTGGTCTGTACTTGATTCTTTGACTAAAATACTCGATCGACTGCATTTTAGCGCTTGACCCAATAACCTGCAAGCTGATGTTAAAATTTCTTCTATATCTAGCGTGCTGCGAATCTCGTTATTAATTTGGTTGAGCAAGTTGGAGAGCTGAACTTGATGCTGCATCTGCACCAAGAGAGCTTTTTGTTCTTCTGCGATCGACCCTGCAATATCTGCTTCCAAGCTCCAATTTCCTGCTTCGGGCAACCGCGAAATTAATCGAGACGATATGTTTTCGGAGTGGGGGATCTTTAAAGACATATTAATTGAAAATTCTTGTAGTAGTTTCACTTGTCGTATTTTTTGCGAATTAACATTGCCCCACCAACAACCCGAGCATTGCATCCCGGCTTCTTGGAAAATCTTAAAATATCATAAAGGACGTACTATCAGTATAGCATTTTTTTGCTTTACTAATCTTTACAGATTATAAATCACGCTGTCTGTAAGAGACAATACCGATCGGGTTCGTGCAATTATGTAGAATGTCAACTAGAGTTAACCGCCTGTTGGCAGCAAGAAAACCGTACCTTACCCTATCTTTAGTTAGATGTTTGGTTAAATTTTTAGTTAAATTTTTACTGGTTCTCTAAATGAATCGATATGGAAAGTCCTACTGCTGACAGCAGCAAATCGCAATCTAGTTCCAGAAATGTTAAATTTCGATTAACAAGTAACAGCGAGGTTAAAATAGCATTGGCGATCGGCAACTCTCGATCGCACTGGGGTTTATTTGTGGATCGAACTCTTCTAGAAATCTGGGATGCAGAACACATTCAAGCTGCTGCGCTCGAACACCTATCTTCACAGGAAAAAGCAGCATATTTGGTGCAAACAGTACGCAGATCGATCGCGCAAATAATGTCTCAAAATTCCCCAAGTTTCGATCGTCCCGAACAACAGATCGATCTGCATTTGACCCCACGTTCGCCAGTGCCTCTACTTCTAGCATCCGTAGTACCGGAACAAACAACACTGTGGGAGAGTTATCCTGACTTGCGCCTGCTGACTTTAGATAAATTGCCACTTCAAGGACTGTATTCTACTTTGGGAATCGATCGAGCATTGGCTTTGCTCGGTGCCGGAACTAAACTGGGCTGGCCGATTTTAGTTATAGATGCAGGTACAGCTTTAACATTTACTGGAGCAGATGTCAACCATCGTTTGGTGGGAGGTGCAATTTTACCGGGTTTGGGCTTGCAGTTATCATCTTTGGGAGCAAAAACGGCGGATTTGCCATCAGTCGGCTTACCAGACAATCTGCCACAGCGCTGGGCAACGGATACGGTAAGTGCCATCCACAGCGGAGTCCTGCGGGCGGTTGTCGCGGGAGTCAGGGATTTTATTACAGATTGGCAGCAGTTGTTTCCCAACAGCAAAATTGCCATTACAGGGGGCGATCGAACTTTGCTATTAAAATATTTAACTTCTGCCTTTCCCGATATAGCTTCCGCCGTAATAGAAGCCCCCGCCGCCATTTTTTGGGGCATGGCAAAAGTTAATTAAAAATAGTTTCTTCAACAGTTGAGAGTTGGGAGTCGATCGTTGATAGTTATAGTGCGAGCGTCGGGAGCTCGCGATCGATTGATAGTCGATCGTTGATAGTTGGTAATTGGTCATTCTTCCACTCTCCCACTCTCCCACTCTCACCTCCTCCCCCTCTTCCTTCTTCCTTCTTCCTTCTTCCCTCTTCCTTCATTTGACAAAATCGTGAATATATTTAGCAACAAAATCCGGCATTTCTTGAGGCAAATTATCTCCACCCCCATCGATCGATTCCAGTTTGGCAT
Organism: Microcoleus sp.; assembly: GCA_051652045.1. Lineage (GTDB taxonomy): Bacteria > Cyanobacteriota > Cyanobacteriia > Cyanobacteriales > Microcoleaceae > Microcoleus. Next base: position 6,091 of record JBOFTL010000155.1, read on the forward strand.
GGGGAACTAAAGCAGCATAAGACTGACACAAAGCAGCCGCCGCAGTATCTTGAGTACCGTGCAACAGCAAAACAGGCACTTTCAACCAAGACAGTTGCTCGTCAACTAATTCTGCCTTAATTTCAGCCCGCTGCCGATCGAACAGCAATTGCCGCGCCACATTCGAACCCAGCAATTTCTGTCGGAACTCGAACAGTCGATCGAACTTTTTTTTACCCCCAAGCAACTTAGCCAGCGGATAGATAGCCCGCATCAGCCAGAAAGTTAAAGGAGGATTCGCCGTCAGCAAATTAGCATCTCGCATTCGCTGTTGTTGTTCTGTGGTATTTACTCCTTCTGGTTCCAACAGTACCAAACCTTGC
>JBOFTL010000156.1:0-1329 GCA_051652045.1 Microcoleus sp.
CTTTGGTAATTTCCCGCAAACCTTCGAGGAAACCTGCATCCGGTACGATAAACCCAGCATTTCCCACCACGGGTTCTAGAATTACGCCTGCGATTTGGTCGGGGTTTTCGGCAAATAAAGCTTTAACAGCTTCCAAATCGTTGTAGGGAGCGTTTAGAGTGTTGGCGGTAGTGGATTTGGGTACGCCTGGGGAGTCGGGAAGTCCCAGAGTCGCGACGCCGGAGCCCGCTTTGACCAAAAACATATCCGCGTGGCCGTGATAGCAGCCCTCAAATTTAATCACTTTATCCCGCCCGGTAAAGGCTCGCATCAGCCGCAACACAGCCATGCAAGCTTCCGTACCGGAGTTGACAAACCTCACCATTTCAATGCTGGGAACCGCATCGATGACCATTTCGGCGAGCACATTTTCCAACAGCGAAGGCGCGCCGAAACTGGTACCTTTTTCTAAAGAGTCGTGCAGGGCTTTGATGACATCCGGGTGGGCGTGGCCGCAGATAGCGGGGCCCCAAGTTCCCACGTAGTCGATGTATTGATTGCCGTCTACATCCCAAATGTACGCTCCGTTGACTCGATCGAACACGATGGGCTGTCCGCCTACAGATTTAAAGGCTCGCACGGGGGAACTGACGCCACCGGGCATCAATTTCTGGGCGGCGGCGAAAATTTCTTCTGATTTGGTAGTTTTCAAGGTTGTAGAAACCAATGTTGTCTCCTTAGTGAATGTCTGTTGTTGGTAGGATACTTAATGTAGCGACTTCAGGTTAAAGGTTAGGTCGATTTTGTGAAAAGTATGATAGTAGATTCTAGGATACAAACCACTCTGTAGCAATATGGCTTAGATTTTTCAATCTTTGAGGGAGTACCGATCGCCCCAATTGTGATAATTTGTAAAATAGTTATTGACAATTTGTCCATCCCTTGCTACATCACCAGAGATGAGAAAAATTTCCAAGTTCAAGCAGTTAAAAATAACCGATCTCTGCTCTCTCTCTGCGTTCTCTGCGTTCTCTGCGGTTAATTAAAATTTATCTGAGAAAGTTGAAAAAAATCATGTCTCCCACCGATTTATCTAACTTCAGCCAAGCAATACCACTGGAAAAGATCCGCTACGACGATCGCGGTTTAGTACCGGCGATCGTCCAAGATTATTTAGACGGTACGGTGTTAATGATGGCATGGATGAATCTAGAATCGCTGCAAAAAACATTAGAAACCGGACAAACTTGGTTTTGGAGTCGATCGCGTTCTGAATTGTGGCCGAAAGGCGCAACATCCGGCCACGTTCAAAATGTTAAATCGATCCGTTACGATTGCGATAGCGATGCT
>JBOFTL010000157.1:0-6952 GCA_051652045.1 Microcoleus sp.
GTCTCCTCCTGCTCCGCCGGGAACGAATCCCGCACTCCCCGGTGTTGTAGTCCCTGTTCCTGCCGCCGCGATGGGTTGAGGTGCAGCCAATAAATCAGAAGGAACTTTAATCCCTCCCGACTCGTAGCTGGTGAGGAAATACTTTCCCGCAATCTTCAGCCACGGATCGTACAGCTCGAAGCGACAATTCGACCCCCTGGCATCCTCCGACAACTCGACTGCCAGGTACGTGATGCGATCGTCGCCCGATCGGAATACGTCATCGCCAATGCGAATCCGGAAAAACATTTCGTTGATTTTTTATGCAACAATATTTATTGTCCCACCCAAGACAAAGTTATCAAACCTCATGCAAGAATTAATTCTAGCGATCAACACCGTGCTGCAATTTGCTGGGAACGAAATCATCTCCCTTCGCCAGCAGTTACTGGAAGCTCAGGGACAACAAGCAGCAAGTGCCGAAACCCTCGCAGCAACTCAAGCGCAACTCGACCAAGTGCAGACGGCTTTCAATGAATTCCAGACCGTTGAGGCTGTTGAAGAATCTCAGGAGATCGAGCAATTGCAAGCAATGCTGGCGCGCTGGCAGCAAATGTTCCCCCCAACCGCCTAATGGAAGAGGCGATCGAGATTGAGTATCGCCCCTTAGATTGGGCGATCGCCAAACTGCTTCCCGAAAATCCCAAGCTTCACGATATCGAGGCGTTAATCGAATCGTTCGAGTTGTATGGTTTTCGGGATGCGCCCGAATACGACGCGACAGCCGATGCGATCGTGGCGGGGAACGGGCGCGTGCAGGCTTTAGCCCAAATGCGATCTGCGGGACTTCCCCCCCCAAAACGCATAAAGCTCGACGCTTCAGGGAACTGGCATCTGCCCGTGCAAGTGGGTGCAGATGCCAGCTCGGAAGCGGAGGCGATCGCCTACTCGATCGATAATAACGCGCTACCTTTGTTAGGCGGGGGATTCTCGCCCCTAGATCTTTCCCGCCTATACGACCCCGACCAGTATCAGGAGATGCTCGATCGATTGGCGGCTGAAGAGTTTTTACCAGTGGCGATCGATACTGAATCCCTAGAGGCGTTGCGCGCGATCGCAGACGGGGATGCTCAGCCTCCTCAGCCCCGATCGCGCCGATCCTCGAAAACGCCTCCCGAAGAAAGTGGGCTGGGGGGGAATAGCGATCGTTCTCCGATCGAAAGGGTCTGCGTTTGCCCGGAGTGCGGGCATAGTTTTTATCAACAGATTTGATTGTTTTTTCCATCAATCTCTAGTACAATTCTCGTACTACTAGGCAACCCGTTTATACCCATAGAGTTGACGAGCTAATAACAAAAAAGCCGGAACGATCGCGTTGATCGTTCCGGCTTTTACTATTCGCAATTAACAAGAGTCAAGAGATCTCTCTGTCTTTTAAAGTTTCAATTCGGGAGGCGAGATCTTTTAGCCCCTCCGATCTGGCTGCGTCGATCGCTTTTTGCAAAACTGCATCAACTTGTGAGATCGCTTCATTTAGAAAATCTTCAATTGATAGCGACGGATCTAAGCAGCGCTGAACTTGTGTTACGCCTTCAAGGAATTCTGAAGACTCTGGTCGAGCCTCTTCAAAAGAGCGATCGAGTGCGGCATCTATGGCTTTTCCTATCTCGTCTCCATCCGCGATGAATACATGTTTTTCAGTAATCTTCATACAACATTCTCATGTACAATTTAACATTGTCCAGTGAAACATCTTCCTCGTTGGTGTTGAATGGGTTGAACGGAACGCGGGCTTCTTTTTTTCTTAGAAACACGTCCAAGCCTTCCAGGACTAGCTCGATACTAAATGGCTTTAAAAATCGCGGGTCAGTCAGATCTCCTAGCTGATAAGGAAATTGACTAATTGGCGGGAGCAATTCCATGCCGCCTGCCAAAATAGCCCATTCTAGCTTTCGAGAGCCCATATCTCTATTGCCTTCTCTATTCCAATAGTTACGCAACCATGCTTTCAGGATATACACTTGTTCGCTCACTGGTAATGAGAAAAAATCATCATTTTTATTCATATTTTTACAAACGCATTTTTCTTCTGAGTGAGTGAATAGCCATTCTGCGCGATCGGGGATTCTTGAGCTTTTGGTGACTGGGGTCGAGGAGGATAAAAGTTATTCCTTGAGTTTTCTGAATGGCGAGTTTAATAACCCACCATTCTAGGCCATCAGAGAAAAGGGCGGTTCCTACGTCGATCGGAGCGATCGGGTGGGGGAGTGTATCAGTGAGGGTAACAGAATGAAATTGCATTAAGCAAGCCTTGGAAATTGTTTATTGAGCGGAGGTTTGAATTTCTCGATCGCCTCCGCTTCTTTGTCTCTTAGGTACTCCAAGGGGCAGAAATTATAACAAATGCGAACCGGGTACTGTTTGTCGATCTCCTGAACGATCGCTTTTTTATGGTGAGCAAACAACCCATCCCTATTCCAGCGATTGTAGATCGACTTAGATTCGCCGACGTAGACAACTTTGCCCTTGGCGACGACGTAGTAGATTCCCGGCTCGTTGGGGAGCAGAATTAAGCGATCGAACGTGACGCAGCCGTCCATCAATCCAGATCGAATCCCAAGTCGCGGGCTTTGCTCGCCAAGGATTTGCCATGATAAACCGAATACGAGATTGTTCCGTCTATGGAAACGGGGTATCGGCGGAAGCCCCCGTTTCCATAGACGACTGGGGCATCAAGCGCAGCCTCTTCGTCCTCTGGGTTTACAGACTTGAGCCATTCGATCGCCCCTGCTATCGTAAATTCTCCTTGACCCGGCACGTAATCCCCCATTTGCTTCAGTGCGGCGATCGCTGCTTCTGGATTCGATCTTAGATTTAGCATTTCCTGTACAATCCTGGTTTAACTTCTTTGATTTCGCCCGATCGGACTAACTCCTCTAGTGCCGATCGGGTATCTTTAATTTTGAATCCAGCAGCTTTGAAGCCAGACAGATTCTTTATGGCGGAATTGATTTGCTGATCGGACTTTGCAACCCGATTTCGCCCCAAGTACGAGGCGATCGCTTCCTGGATACTGAACCCTCCCTCACTGTTTTTTGGCGGTTCGACGGAGACTTCGGGCATTTCCAGGAATGCCAGAGTTGACTCCAGATCGGCGAGTTCCTTCTCCGACAATCCGCTTTCCCCTGAATCAACTTCATAGCTGAGAGGCTCCGATCGGGTTGGGGGCGGAACATCAAATCGTGGCATGGGCCACCATTCGCCGCCCCATCCGACAATCCGGCTCGTCCCCAACTGACGGCAACGAGCCTTGAATTCAGGCGAGGGTTCGGGTGGGGCAATGCGGTTAGTCACCGCAGTCTGGTAAACGACTGGATTCCAAGCATCGAGATTTCCTACAAACAGAGGATCGTTGGCTGCAATGTCGTGCCGTGCCATCCCAACCGCACCCATTGCACCGTTGGGCGTAATTCCCCAAATGGCTTCGCCGGATTCTTTCCCTCCCCCGGCCGTCAGAGCAAGAGTGTTAGTCAAGTCCCTCATGAAATTGAGACCAACATCCGAGTCGAATGTCTGTTTTAGGTAATTTGATTGGCGGAGCAAGATCGACATTTCATCCGCGATGAACAGCTTTGGATTTTCCCGATCTGACGGTAGTTCCTTGAATTCCATCAGGGTGCGATGGTATTGAGCAAAAGCCTGTTCTAATGCTGTTTTTGTGAACCAATTTTTGATCGGAAAAACAGCGACCCGATCGCACAATGGCTCGAAGTATCCGGATTCCGAAGGGCGATCGACTGCGGTGATGTAGAAGACTCTAAGCTTCGTTCCGAAACGCTGCCGTAGCTCCCAGAGTAGGTAGCGAACAGCCAAGGATTTCCCCGATCGGGATGGCCCCACTGTCCAGATTGCTGGGAGAAACTCACTATTCGCGATCGGCTTGGGATTCCAAAAGTCGGCTGTTGGAGATTCTAGCCCCGACCCCTGACTTGTTGCTACGACAACGGAAGCGGAGACTTCAACAACTGGAGACTCGGCAGCGGGAGGTTCGGGGGCTTCTGTCTTCGTGGAGCTTTCGACCTTCTTCGGCGGGTCAAGCAACATCGCCAATCGCGAGGGCGGGGTCGGGATGGAGCTTTTCAATTTCTTCAATTCATCCTGAGAAGATTCTGGCAGCAGATGAGCGAAGGTTCCCTCTTGAATCTCCCTAAATGCTTGCTTCCTGCTCTTCCAAGCGTTTGAAACTGACTGAAGAAAGAACCCTGAAAACACGAAAGCAATAATCAGTGGATTCCCGATCGTGGAAATCAAAAAGACCGCACCTAGCGCAGAGCCTATCCCCGATCGGACGAAGGTTTTCTCATATCTCTGGTTTACTTCTTTCCTAGCCTCCTTGGCGTAGTGACTGGTCGGGTCGAACGTCCCTTCTGCCATCTGTTTTTCGATATTGGCGATTGCCTCAACCCGATCCTCTGGCGATAAATTATCTAGATGGAGCAGCATTACGGTTTCATTTTTGCTAGCGAGCCGAACACATTTTTTCCTTTGCGAATCCAAAGCCAGATTCCAAAGAAGACCTCTACACTGAATAGCGTCACGACAATCTTAAGGATGGCATTGAAATCAATATCGTTGAGCGTTGGCGCAGCGAGCCAGACCTGCAACCGACTCCAACCCCCAACAATCAATGGCTGCGCGTAAAGGCAAATACCCAGATCGACCAAGTAACATATCGGCTTGACCACGAATAACTGGTCAAAAAACTCCTCGCCATAAGAATTGTGCTTATCTTTCAGATAGCGAATTGTGTCTGAATCGCTATCTGAAACGGGAATAGCGAATTGTCCCAATCGAAGAAGTCCCTCAATTGCTGCTTTCAGCACATCCGGCGAGTGCTCAAACAATAAAGGAGCTAATTCCCCAAGCTGCAATAAGGCGTAGAGGAAAATCATGGCGGCAACCGACAAAATTGCGGCGAGGATACCCACAATTTTCTCGATCGGCCATTTAATCCACCCCCAAAGAGAGATGCCATTCCACCAGCGCAGAATTCCGTCAGAGCCTGCATTTGCTGCATCCGTCATCTGCACTCCCAGCCCGACGTAAACGTGGACTGATTGCCAGATCGCCCAGCCGACAAGGCCTAGCGCTAGCCACGCGATCGCCGTCAGCCACAACGGATCTCCTTGTGTGCTGTCTTTTCTTGACTGATAAGCCATTTACTGCTTTCCTCCCTTTTTGTTGGCAACTTCAGTTTCGGACTCGATCGAGATCGGCGGCTTCTTCTCTGGACTCGCTTTTGCCGTAACGTTCGATCGAAGGGTTCGTTTAGTCCACTCGCTTAGGGCTGATGCTGCTCGCTGGTTATATAGCGCGGCATCTCGAGAGATTAGGAGATTCGTAGCTACTCCCTCTTGAATCTCCGCAGTCACGCCCCGATCGTCACAGATGAGTGACCCGTCTGCGAGCTTGCGCCCGTCGAGCGACATCACCGCTTCCCCTTCGGTTACGGGCAGAATCTGGGTGAGATCCTTTGACACAAGCATCTGACAAAATCTCTCATACCGCTCGTCCGCGAGCCTTGATTCCTCGGCTTGCGCTTCGAGCTGGATCTCCTGGCGTAGCAGGCGATCGGACTGCTCTTGGCGCTCTTGGCGCAGTTTGGAACTTCGCTCCATCTGGCGGCTAAACTCGCCAGAGATGATGTGATACCCTCCTATTGGAATCAAGAACAAAGTCCCGGCAATGTAGCCTAAATTATCTTGAATGAATTTCACCGACCCCTCCATTTTGCATATACTTGAAATACTGTTTAGCGCGAGAGAAAATGCCAGCAGTCTTTGGGCATCCCAGGCATCCCACGGGCATCCCAGGCATTGCCCAGGTTATGCCCCTTGATATTCTCGCCTATGCCCAGGCATCCCACGGGCATAGGCTTTTAACAAGATTGAGGAGGGAAAATGCAGACTAGATCGACCTTTTCCTTAGTTAAATAGCGGCACAAATTTGCTGCTACCAAAGCCATTGTCTTGACTAGCAAATTCAGCGATTTGCTCGCCATCCTTCCCATCAAATTCTGCATACTCAAACTCCTTGAAATCGCCAAAAATTGAATAAGCCACTGAATCAACGGAAACCTCAAATATCTTCTTGGATTGATTCAGTAGCTCGCACTCTGTTCTCCCTGGATCGGGCTTACCCCAATGAATTGAGACCTTCCGCCCCATTAATTCAATCTCAAGTCCCGGCCGCGATCGATCCAAGATTTGCTGCTGCCTATCCAGCTCCTGTCTGGCGATCAGGATTAAAGCCAGTCGCTGAGGCTGATTCCCGGCTTTTTTTTTGCAGATTCCGAGCTGTCGGCATGAGCTGACGCGACCTCGTTGAGGCGCTGAGTCAGTTCGGAAAGGGTAGATAGATTCCCCGAAATCACAGTTTGGGCGATCTGCTGACTTTGACCGTCAAAAGCCTGCCCAAACTGGGCAGCAGCCTCTTCATATCCCACCTTGAAAGCTGTTGCCTCCGTCGCCGCGCGAGTTGCCCCCATCCCAAACGCCATGTGCGTTGCCCGTTCTGACTGCTCTTGCATGGCTTCCACGCGGTTGCTTGCCGCCAAGTCGATCGCATCTGAATTGACCGAAGCCGCAGATCGGGTATCAATGTCGGAACCCCCTGAAATGCTTAATGCGCGAGCTTTTGGGGTTCCCCACTTACCAGTACAGTGAGCCTCCGCTTCGCTTTTCCCAAAGTAATTAGTCCGCTCCTCTGTCCGAAGAGGGAGGATTTCGGCCCGCTTTAAGCTGACGCGAACAGAAGCCTCTGTCTGCCCAAAGAGTTGGGCGAGTTCTCGAACAGTGGTGACGGCGATCGATTCGATGTTTGTAGTACGATCGCCTTCCTGTTCGATTCCCAAGGCTTTGGCGTTCTCTTCTTGCAACTGTTGTGTGGACTGCATTTCTGTACTCCTGGAGTT
>JBOFTL010000158.1:0-5731 GCA_051652045.1 Microcoleus sp.
AACCCGCCAGATGTTGCGGCTACGGCAACGAGTGCGGTGACGGGAATTAATTTCGGTAATGCCCGGTTACAAACGCCGACTCCAACGCCAACTCCTCCACCTCCTCCGACCCCAACTCCAACTCCAACTCCAACGCCGACTCCGGCACCGACTCCAACGCCGACTCCGGCACCGACTCCGACGCCGACTCCGACGCCGACTCCGACTCCGACTCCAACTCCGACTCCGACTCCAACGCCGACGATCGACTTTGTGTGTCCTGAAGAGTTTCCCCGGATTTCGCCCCCGAATCTGCCTCCAAGCCCTTCGCAAAACAATATTGTCTTCGGCACTAACGCCCCGGATACTCTGGTTGGTAGTGCCAATACTGACAGTATTTTCGGCTTGGGTGACGGCGATTTAATCTTCGGCCAACAAAACGGAGACTACATCAACGGCAATACGGGCAACGATACTGTCTACGGGGGCAAAGATAACAATACTCTCTTCGGTGGCAAAGGCTTTGACTTGGTATTTGGCGATCGGGCTAGCGATAGTCTGTATGGCAACCGCGGCAATGACTCTCTCTCTGGGGATGATGGTGATGACGAACTTTTCGCAGGTAAAGGCGATGATGTAATTTTGGGCGGTACGGGCCGAGATTTGATAAGTGGCGACCAAGGTAATGACACTATCTGCGGTGGTGACGATAGCAACAGCTTAACTGGAGGCGGTGGTGACGATTTGCTGTTTGGCGGATCTAGCGATGACTTGCTGTTTGGAGATCTCGGCAGTGATACGCTGATCGGCGGAGATGGCAGGAATGGCTTTTGGCTGGCACCGGAAACTGGGGTTGATACGATTATCGATTTCACCCCTGGGTTTGATTCGTTGGCGTTGCTTGATGGTTTGGAGTTCAGCCAACTGTCGTTGACTCAGACTAACGGTTCAACTGCAATCTCGATCGCGAGTACCAATCAAGTGTTGGCTGTGTTAGCGGGCGTGCAGCCAAACCAGTTGTCTGCTGGCGATTTTACGTCGGTGCAGCTTTAGTCAGTAACGGTAAGATTGAGTGCGATCGATCGCGATGTTCGTAATGAGGACTGAAGTCCTCATTACGAACCGGTTTTTTCATCGCCACAACCCACATTCCGCACCCCATGTGACAGTCGAGGTGCGGAATGTGGGTTTAAATGCCCCTGCTTGGGCGACGTAAAATATCGCACGTCTATAATACGTGGTTTTCAATCGTAGATTCTGTCAAAAATCCGATTTATTTTGCTATTGTTCATCAGTATCGATCGAGTATTCAACATTTAGTATTTAGTTATTTATTATGAGTTATTGATTATTAACAGTCAATCGCCAATAACCAATAACTTACAAAGATTTAACAACAACCACCACCATTATAGTGCCAAGTCGAATCAGTAATTAACACCTTATCCGGCATTAATCCCCCCAATTTTCCAGCAGTTTTATCGCAAACTGCCGCCGGGACACCTCGCTGCAAAATGTGACCCGCCCCGTCATCAAACAGCTCTTCAGACCCCGTATAAATCGCGGTCTTGCCCGTGAAAATGCAAGCTCCATCATCGGGTACGGGTACTTTGAAAGATACGGAATCGAGGCTTTCTAACAGCAAATCTGCATCCAATTGATAATTGTATTTGTCCAAAAGTCGGTAAGGTCTTTTCGCTCTAATTTCCACTTGTCCGAAACCGACATCTACGAGATGCTGAACGTATTCTGCGTAGGTTAAAGCCCCGGACAAACATAAAGCGCGCAAGCGTTCATCTTGCTTTAAATGTTGGGGAATTGGGCGAGTTGCGATCGGATCGCTCATTAACAATCTGCCGCCCGGTTTTAACACTCGATAGGTTTCTGTTAATGCTTTAGTTAAATCGGCGGGTTCAAAGATATTAAACAAACAGTTTTGCGCGACGACATCAACAGAAGCATCGGGTACGGGTAAAGCAAAAGCATCGCCTTCTCGAATTTCCACAAAACTCGCATCAAACCAATCATGTTCTAGGGCTGCAATTTTCAAATTGCGGGCTGCTGCTTCGCGCATTGCTGCAACCGGATCGACGGCAATAACTGCTGACTTTTTGCGGGTGAAATAGGCAAATTGCAGTGCTTCTAAACCGCCTCCCACTCCGACATAAAGTACGGTGGGATTGTTGGCAAGTTCGGCGGGATGAACTGTTGTGCCGCAGCCGTAGTTCATTTCTTGCATTTGTTCGGGAATTTTCAGTCCCGGCATTTGCAGGGGGCTGCTTTGGACGCAGCAAAGTCCGATTTGTGGGGTTTCGGCTACTTCGCTGTAGAATTTGGCTGCTGTTTCTAGGTAGGTCATTTTTGTTGATTTGGTATTTCTTGCAACCGCAGATGGGGCGGATTAACGGGGATTAACGCGGATGTGTGTGGAGTTTTTTTTAGGTTTCAAATTCTACTTTTTGCTCTGATTTTGTTGGTTCTTTGGGTGCTGCAATGGTTGTTTCGGGGACTGGGGAGGGTTGGGTGACGAGATTGGGAGATGCTTCAGGTTCGTTGGGTTGTGCTGCTTGGGGTATTGGTGCTTTTTCTGTGATTTCTGGGAGTTTTTGTGGCAAGTTTTTGGAGGGTGTTTTTGGTTGTGTCACTTGCTCGAAATAGTTGCGCAAGCTGTTCACGATCTCGCCAATTTTTTGTTTGGCTGCTTGCGCTGTTGCTTTTGGTTGAGGTTCGCTGACGACTGGTTCAACTGTTTTTGGGATTTCTAATTCGGGGGGTGCTATTAGTTGCTGTTCGCTTGCTTTAACTGGTTCCGCATCTTTTTGCGTTTCTAGTTGCTCAGTTGCTGTTGGTTGTTCTTCGCTCTCTTTTGCTGATTCAACTATTTTTGGCACTGTTATTTCTGGAGATACTGTCGGCGTGGGTTCGATCGCTTTTACCGGTTCAACTTCTTTCGGATCTTCTATTTCTGGAGTTGCGGCAGTTGCAGGTTCGATCGCTTTTACCGATTCAACTTCTTTTGGCTCTTCTATTTCCGGAGTTGTTGTTGGCGCGAGTTCTATTGTTTTTACTGGTTTTTCTTCAAGGATAACAGTTGGTTCGACAACTGATTCTTGTTCGACGGTGGGAGATGGTTCCGCAATTGGCAGTTGTTCTAATTCAGGTGTTGGTTTGGGTGTTGGGGGTTTGTAGTTGCGATCGACTGTACCGCGAGCGTCTGCTACTGTTAGTTCGCCCCTCACTAATTTAGCAAGGGTATCTTGTTCTTCTGGCTGGTAATTTACCAGTCTGACTGTATTGTTAAAAACGTTGTCGATCGGGTTATCTTTTTCATCGAGCAATTCTAGCTGCACCCAATTTTTCCCTGGCTTGAATCCTTTGAGATATATCGGTTGCCATCGATCGAGCGTAAAGCTTTCGCCGTTAACTGTGGCTCGAATTTTCCAATCTAGTATTTCGTCTTCAGCATCCGCTCGAGCTACTGAATGCAATGGAGCATTTGTCAAGTAGAAATCGAGCATGATTGGTTGCGCCCCGTAGGTGTTTTGGGGCTGGTTGTATGTCAGCAGGGGTAAGGTGCGATCGGGATTGTTGTCTGCTGTTTTGGTAAAAATGTGAAAGGTGGTTTGGGAGTAAGCACCGTCGTTTTTAAAGCTTTCTTCCCAAGGTTTTGAGGCAAAAACTTGCAGGGTGTGGGTTCCTGGTTCTAAGTTGGAGATAACTAACGGTTGGCTGGTGTCGTAAATTGACTTGTAGGGTTGGTTATCTAATATGACTTGCAAGTGAGGACCCAAACCTAAGTTTGGATCTTTGAATATGGGCAAGTCCTTAACTTGAAATCGGACAGATACATCTGTATCTGCAAGCACTTCATCAGGTTTTGGATTCAAGATACCGATTTGAGGCTGGTAGATTTCTAAAGCCTGACGCAGTTGTTGAATGGTTTCTGGAGGAGAAACCTCTGAGATGCTTTTTACTAAATTTGGAGCTGATTTGCTCTTGTTGCTAGGTTTGGGCAATTCGAGAGCGCGATCGCCGCAACTTACTAAACCTCCGATCGATACTGCTACTGCTGCGAATAATGCCAGCAGCCTCACCGCAACCGTTTTCTGCCAATTGATGCCCATCACTCAGCCATACTCCTAAAGCCATTCTCAAAGGGAACTATAGCCCAAAACCGAGTTTAGGATCTGGAAATTGACGATCGTTAATTGGGACAACCCGATCGCCCGGACTCAGGCGCTGCAGGCAATTGACCCGATCCTCCTAATACTTCCTATAGTGTTGAATGCGAAACAACTCTATACAAATGGTAACTCTTCAATTCCCTTATCTTTGAGTTTTATGAACTTAATGCCAATACCCCTTGACTTTTTCGATCGACTGTGAAAACTCAACTCATTAGTCCATCAGGAATTAAGGCTTTTTTAAGTATTGTTAACAAGCGATTCAGACTTGTCAGGCAAGCTTATAATTCATAAAACTCCCTCAAAAGTAGCAGTTGCATCAAAACATCCTCAAAAAGTGTTCGGTAGCAGAAAGTGAATTGCGAGAGGAGCTAGCAGTACCCAGCGACACTGGGAAACTGGCTTCGACACGGGTAATCCTGCAAGAAGCAAAACGCTTGGGGAGATGCAGTTGTCGCACGTAATTCCGCAAAGAATTAAGTGCAAGCTGTGTCGGCGAACCGAGAATCCCCATATCAAAAGCCTGGGGAATGCCATTAACACTATCAGTTCTCGTTCCTTGTCCTACCGAGAGGAGAGTCTTCATGACCATTAGTCCTCCAGAGCGAGAGGCAAAGGTTAGAGTGGTAGTCGATAAAAATCCGGTTCCAACTTCCTTCGAGAGGTGGTCTAAGCCGGGTCACTTCGATCGCACTCTAGCTAAGGGACCAAAAACCACCACTTGGATTTGGAACCTTCACGCTAACGCTCACGACTTTGACAGTCACACCAGCGACTTAGAAGACGTTTCGCGCAAAATATTTAGCGCTCACTTCGGCCACTTGGCAGTAATCTTTGTTTGGATCAGCGGCGCGTACTTTCACGGCGCGAAGTTCTCCAACTACGAAGCTTGGCTGACAAACCCTACAGGCATTAAGCCCAGCGCCCAAGTGGTCTGGCCGATTTTTGGTCAAGAAATTTTAAATGCAGATGTAGGCGGCGGCTTCCGCGGGATTCAGATCACCTCTGGTTTGTTCCAGTGGTGGCACGCCAACGGCATCACTAACTCATTCCAGCTATATTGCACTGCGATCGGTGCATTGGTAATGGCAGCCCTGATGCTGTTTGCCGGTTGGTTTCACTATCACGTCCGCGCTCCGAAACTGGAATGGTTCCAGAACGTGGAATCGATGATGAACCACCACTTGGCAGGTTTGCTGGGTTGCGGTTGCTTGGGCTATGCGGGACAGCAAATTCACGTCTCGCTACCGATCAACGCTTGTATGGAGGCAATCCAGGCAGGTAAACCACTGACAGTGGGTGGAAAAGTAATTAAAACAATTGCTGACATTCCTTTGCCGCACGAGTGGATCTTGAAGCCGGCTTTGATGGCTGACATCTACCCCAGCTTCGCCAAAGGTCTGACGCCCTTCTTCACCCTCAACTGGGGCGCATACAGCGACTTCCTGACCTTCAAAGGCGGTCTGAACCCCACCACAGGCGGTTTGTGGCTGAGCGATACAGCGCACCACCACTTAGCTTTGGCAGTGCTGTTCATCGTCGCAGGTCACTTCTACCGCACGAACTGG
>JBOFTL010000159.1:0-2456 GCA_051652045.1 Microcoleus sp.
TTGTCATGTCCCTCGCGCAGGGAAGGTGCGCCAGTTATTCTAAAGTTTTCGTTGTGCAGAGTTCCCCATTCTGTGGTCGCAAACAAACAAGTTCGTTTAGTATTTGATGGTGCAAAATTGTAAGGTACTGAAATCCGCAATGTGGCATCTGCTTTTAGATCTTCCGGAGGTGCGGGAATATTGGCGATCGCCCTTTCATCAATTGCATTTAACAAACCGATTGCTGGCTGCCAATTTTCATCTAAATACAGGATGTCTTTATGAAAAATTTCTAAATTGGGGTATTTCAGCATTTCTAGAAGCTGAAATTGATTGCATATCGAGTAAGAGTGTGGCAAAAAACGCCAGCCTTCAACTATTATCCGCCAGAAATTATCATTCATTAGTTATTAGATATGGTTCTGGTAATCGATTATTGCTGAGAATGCGATCGTTTCGCTCGCGATCGAACTTTGAGGCTCGCACGATTAAAATAACCTCCAGCAACTCTCGAACATACTTTCATCGATCGGCCATCAGCTATTAGTCATCTTACCAAGTATAGTTTACCATGCCACAATAATTTCTCTCCCTCTCTCTGTAATCTCTGCGCTCTCTGCGTTAACGATCGATAAAGGAATTGACGGGGATTCAATAAATGCAATTAATTAACGATCTACAGTTAACAATTTTCAAAATACAGTTCTAAGCGCAAGCATTCTATATTTAGGGTGCGCAGTGCGCACCTTACTGCTTACTCTATATGTAGTTTGTAAAACTATTTTTACATAATTTTTAACAAAATTTATTTATTTTTTGATTACAAAAGTATCGGCTTTAAAGTAGACAATTCAAATTTATTTGATGATTTTTGTGGTAAAATAACTTGCAGCAGTCGATCGACTGCGCGTTTCCAAGTAAAATTTTCGGCTACAAAGCGAGGGCCTGCAATTCGAGCTTTAGCAGCAATTTCAGGTTGGGCGATCGCTCCTTGCATTAGCTGAGTCAAATGCTCCCATTTAGGAGCTAAAATAAACAACCTTTCGCCATCAATGTCAACAGCCCTAAATTTACTTTCGATCGGCATTGCAAAGTCGGGATGAGTGAAATCGTCCGTCGGACCGCCCGCCGTACAAATGACGGGCAAACCGCAGGCTGCTGCTTCTAAAATTGGCAGATTGAAACCTTCAGCAAGGTAGGGAGAAACGTAAGCATCTGCTGCTTGATAAAGTTGAGCAATTTGAATAAATGATAGCTGGCTGCCGGTGTAAATCAATCTCGGTAAAACTTTTGCTCTTTCGGCATCGGTGAGTACAACTCTGCTGGCTGTAGCTATTTCATCTCTGGAGGGATACAGCAATTCCGAGCCTTTTAAAACTAATCTGGCATTGGGATATTTGTCAACAGTGGCAGCGAAGGCTTTTAATAAGGGACGAATGCCTTTGCGATCGGTCTGACCTCCGATATTTAAGAATATAAAATAGTCAGACCAGCCGAAGTTTTGGCGGAGCGATCGACGCTCGCTGTCTGATAATGGATAATAAATGTTAGTATCGGTACCGAGGGGTACAACAGCAATGCGATCGGGCTGCACTCCGCTGCGAATTAATCCGTCTTTTGACCAAGCTGATGGTGTAATAATTTTGGCTTCTGAATTAACGTGGGTTTCTGTTAGCGATTTGACGCCGATCGCTTCTAATACTGTATTGGTAACGATGCCCCATTCCGTAGCAGCAAATACCCAGGTTTCTCTGCTATTTGAGGCTGCAAAATTCCAAGGGCAATACATTCGCAAAGTAGTGTCAGCCGCCTGATTTTGGTGGGGGCTCTTAATCTCGCGCAGCAGTGTTTCAGTAGCTCGATCGAACAAACTGTTTTTTGTTTGCCAAGCTGGATCGATGTAAGGTATATCGCGGTGGAAAAGCTGCACTTCGGGGCGATCGAGCATTTCCAATAGTTGAAATTGATTGGCTACGCAGTAGGAATGATAAATAAAACGCCAGCCTTCAACAATTATTTGCAAGCAACTTCTCCAAGTGTGAGATTTTAAATTTGTAGGTTGGGTTGAACGCAGAGAAACCCAACACAACATTCAAATTAAGGTTGGATTTTCTTCGTCAGGTTGGGAATTTAGTTTGTAGGTTGGGTTGAATGCAGAGAAACCCAACACGACATTCAAATTAAGGTTGGGTTTTCTCTATAGTATAAATTAAGGTTGGATTTGCTGCGTCAAATTGCGTTGAACGCAGAGAAATCCCGCACCACATTCAAATCAATGTTGGGTTTCCTTCGTCAACCCAACCTACGCAGCTACGCAGCGATCGGGAATTTAGCAATTAGCAATTCCCCATTCCCAATTCCCCATTCCCAATTCCCCATTCCCTACCTCATAACTTCCCAATTCATAATCCGCCACTGTCCGTCTTGACGGATCAATTCGTAGCGGATGCGCAGGTTGTCGTTGCGGGAAGCTGTTT
>JBOFTL010000160.1:0-9622 GCA_051652045.1 Microcoleus sp.
CCTCTCCCCCTCTCCCTCTCCCTCTGTGCCACTCCCCCCACTGTCTGCAAATTCCACCCTTACCGACTCTGGCCGGCAAAACGCCACAAACCCCTACAGACAAAGAATCGGAGGTACACTCGCAGCCGGAAACCTCCCGATGTAACAGGCGTGCAAATCAAAATAGTGACATTGTACGGAATCAGAGTTCCGGATACCGTCTATAGATTGAGTACATCTAGTTCTGGAAATCAATCGCCGTGGAATTCGTCACTTACATCCCTCAAATGCCCCTTAATTTAACCTGCGTTAGATTGCCCCATCGAATTACTCCCCCGAAAAGTTCCGCAAGCAACATTTTAGAGTTCTTGATGCGAATCGCTTAAAAAAAAAGGGAACTAGAAGTAATAATGTTAGAAACTTTATCTCGATCGAACCAATTTTCTCAAATTCCAGTTAAGTTAGATAGCGAGCAAGTTAAAATAGCAGCATTTCCTTCTGCTTCCCCTGTATTGCCAGTGTCCGATTTGTCAGTAACAAAATTTGAATATCAAGTTGGCGGAAGTTTGCCCGCAAATGCTCCCACTTACGTTACCAGAGAGGCCGATCGCGAACTTTACGCATCTTTAATGGCGGGTGAATTTTGTTACGTACTTACCTCCCGGCAAATGGGTAAATCGAGTTTGCGAGTGCAAACAGCACGCCGCTTGCAAGCAGCAGGAACTGTCTGCGGAACTGTTGATATTACGGGAATCGGTACCGCACAAATGACTGCGACGCAGTGGTATGCGGGTTTTACTAGCACTCTGGCTAATAGTTTTAAAATTAAAATGAACGTGTCAAATTGGTGGCGCGATCGAGATAATTTGCCGCCAGTTTTGAGATTAAATGAATTTATCGAACAGGTGTTGCTGCCTGCTTTTAATGGCAATTTGGTGATTTTTATTGATGAAATTGATAGCTTACTTTCTCTTGATTTTGCCACCGATGACTTTTTTGCCATGCTGCGGGGCTGCTACAACAAACGCGCTGAAAATCCCGAATACAACCGCCTGACTTTTGCTTTGTTCGGCGTAACTACTCCAGCAGATTTAATTGCAGACCGCACGAGAACTCCTTTTAATATCGGTCGGGCGATCGAGCTTCAAGGTTTCGATCTCGAATCAGCTAAACCTTTGGCACGAGGTTTGACACAACAAGTAGAAAATTCCTTAGATCTGCTGACTGAAATTTTGAATTGGACTGGAGGACAGCCGTTTCTAACTCAGAAAATTTGTCAGTTGGCAACTGAAAAATTACAAACCCAAAATCAGAGCGATCGCCCGGTTAACTGTCAAGAATTCATTGCTGAATTAGTTCGATCGTGCGCGATTGAAAACTGGGAATTTCAAGACGAACCGGAACATTTAAAAACAATTCGCGATCGACTGTTGGTAAATTCTCAACGTACTGCTCGCTTGCTGGGAGTTTACCAACAAATTTTAATTGGGTTTGCAACGGATTTGCCAGCAGAAGCAGACATAGATGCATTATCGGAAAACAGTTCCGAAATTCGGGAACTCATGCTGTCGGGTTTAATAGTTAAAAACCGAGGCAAACTGAGAATTTACAATCCGATTTATGCTGCCGTATTCGATCGAAATTGGATTCAGCAAGAATTAGCTAAACTCAGACCTTATTCAGAATCGATCGCAGCTTGGGAAGCATCGAACCGTACTGACAATTCGCGCTTGCTGCAAGGCAATGCTCTCGCAGAAGCTCTAGCATGGGCGGCAGATAAAAGTTTGGGCGATCGAGATTATCAATTCCTATCAGCCAGTCAAGAATTAGAAAACTTGGAAATTCAAAGAGCTTTGGAAATTGAAAAATCTGCCTCAAAAATATTAGCAGATGCTAATGCAGTATTGGCAGCAGCCCAGCAAAAAGCCAAGCGAACGGTACAACTGAGTTTGTGCGCGCTAGCAGCAATTTCCGCAATTGCTGGTGCGATCGTAATTCGCGCCCAGCAAGTTGTTTTGCAAATTGAAAATCAAAAAACAGCAGCAATTATCGCCCAAATCGCAGCCTTCAATTCTACAGCCGAAATCTCTCTAGATTCCGATCGATTGGGAGCTTTAGTTGCAGCAGTCAGTGCGGGTAAAAAATTAGCAGAAATCGAAGTTTCGCCAGAATTAAAACAGCAGACGGCAAAAATATTGTATCGCACTCTGGATGGAATGCGGGAACGCAATCGCTTGCCCGAAGGACATACGGCATCCCTCAGTCCGGACGGTAAGTTAATTGTTAGCACCGATGACACCCATGCTGTTAAAGTTTTTCAGCCGAACGGCAAGCTAATTTTAACTTTACCGGGACACCGCAACTTAATTACTGAAGTAAGATTTAGCCCTGACAGTCAGTTAATTGCTGCTACAAGTTTCGATCGCACTGTCAGGATTTGGCGGCGCGATGGCACTTTGCTGCAAATTCTTCAAGGACATCGCGATTTAGTTTGGAGTGTTAGTTTTAGCCCCAATTCCGAATTAATTGCTACCAGTAGTTCAGATAAAACTATTAAAATTTGGAACCAGAATGGAAATTTGCTGCAAACTTTAACAGGGCATACTAAACCCGTTACCTCAGTCAGATTTAGCCCTGACGGCAAAATGTTAGTTTCTGCCAGTCAAGATAAAACTCTCAAACTTTGGAAACGCCAGGGAACCAGACAATTTCGCTTTGACAAAACTCTTTCAGGGCACGCTGATGAGGTGTGGGGTTGCAACTTTGCGCCCGATGGTAAAACGATAGCTTCAGCGAGTCATGATTGGACTGTGAAACTCTGGAATGCTGAGGGTAAGTTGCTGCGGACCCTGGATGATTCCCAGGCGGGTGTCGCCACCGTCAATTGGAGTAGCGACAGCCGCACGCTGGCTGGAGGGGATACGGATGGTCAGGTGATGCTGTGGAGGGCTGACGGCACTTTGCTGCAAACTTTTAAAGCGCATCAGGCAGATGTGTGGAGTTTGAGTTTTAGTCCCGATCGCGCAACTTTAGTATCTGCTGGGAAGGATGCCTCGGTCAAGCTGTGGAGTCTCGACGCCGCTTCCCCAAAGACTGCCGAAATTGACAAACTGCTAATCCTGGGCTGTCGCTGGCTGGATGACTACTTGCAGTACAATCCCGATGTCAGCAACTCGCGCCACCTGTGCGATAACCCCGGCAATTAATATTTGTTTGTCACAGTTTTGTGCCCCCTTCCGGTTGAGTTTTCTCAGATCTCTAATACAAAAATTTATCGCTATTTTCGTTAGATTGTTATATAATTTCGATCTAGGGGGAAAGCATAATCTCGCGGTGCAAGTTGCAATTGTTTAACACAATTGTCAGAAAAATTCCAATCTAAAAAAATCCAACAAAATTCATGCGATCGCTCAGAAAAAGTAGTTATCGCTACAAGTATTGAAGCACTCGATATTATACAGTACGTCACATTACCAAAGGAAGAAGCAGTGTATGAAAACGATCGGTTCGATCGCATCAAACCGCCGCTTGGTTTGCGTTCGACTCTACAAGAATTAACCCTGTACGATTTTCTCCTAGAATCTGAATGTCTCGGAAGCGAAGCCGCAAATCTTTTTCAAGAAAATCCTTTACTTCCCGGCATCATCATTACCGAGGGAGGAAAGTTTACCGGCATGATTTCGCGGCGGCGGTTTTTTGAACACATGAGTCGCCCCTACAGCTTGGAATTATATTCTCAACAGCCGCTGTTGGTACTTTATCGCTTTACCAAAACTGATATTTTAATCCTCGAGAGCAAGACTTCAATTACGATCGCGGTAAGGCAATCTTTGGAACGCTCTCCTGAATTAATTCACGAACCAATTGTAGTTCAGTTGGAACCGGATGTCTATCAAATTTTAGACGTACATCAACTGCTGATGTCTCAGGTGCAAATTCACGAACTCGCAACGGTAGCGATGCGAGAATCGCAAGCACAGTTAAGGCATCAAGCCCAACAGCTTGAAATGGCTTTACTGGAACTTCAGCGAACTCAAACGCAATTGATTCAAACAGAAAAAATGTCGAGTTTGGGGCAGTTGGTAGCAGGAGTCGCCCACGAAATCAACAATCCGATCGGGTTTATTTACAGTAACTTGCATCACGCGAAAGAGTACAGTCAAAGCTTAATGAAAATGCTCTATTTATACCAGCAACACTGCCCGAAATCTATACCGGAAATTGCAGCAGAAGCTGAAAATATCGAACTAGATTATATACTTGAAGACTTGCCGCAAGTCTTAAATTCGATGCAGCAAGGTGCGGAACGCATCCGCGACATTGTGTTATCGCTGCGGAATTTTTGCAGGCTAGATGAAGCTCAAATGAAGTGCGTCAACATTCACGATGGTATCGATAACACCTTGATGCTGCTGCAAAACCAGCTCAAAGGAAAGCCAGGACAACCCTCGATCGCGGTTGACAAAGATTATGGCGAATTGCCACTAGTTGAGTGCTATCCCGGACAGCTAAATCAAGTATTTATGAATATTTTAGTTAATGCTATTTACGCCATACAGGAGGAGAGCAGAATTAAAAATGCCGAATTCAAAGAGCAGGAAAAATTGGAAAAATTAGAAAAAAATATTTCCAACCCAGGCTGTTTATTGGCAGTTAATAACTGTCAATGTTCGAGTCCCACGATTCGGATTCGCACTGAATTAAGTGAAGAAAAGAACGCGATAATTAGGATTTATGACAGCGGGCCGGGAATGACAACAGATGTGAGGAAGCGATTGTTCGATCCTTTCTTTACTACTAAGCCAGTAGGACAAGGAACGGGTTTGGGGATGTCGATTAGCTATGAAATAATTGTGAACCAACACGGCGGAAAATTGCAGTGTATTTCTGAACTGGGAAAGGGAACCGAATTTGCGATCGAAATTCCGATTCAACAGTCTCCGCAGCTTCAAATTTTACCCCGTTTTGCCTGAACGTAGAATCAGAAATTCGGCAGTTTAAATACGAACCGTTTTGATTACTGGTAACCGAATCGAACGCGATATAATTTCTTTGAAGTGCGATCGACCATCAACAGTCAATCGATCGACTATCAACTATCAACTATCAACGAAGAGGGCGGGCACGGGAGCACCGCCCCTACCTATCAACTATCAACTATCAATCGATCGCGAGCGGGGACGCTCGCACTACAACTATCAACTATCAACTCTCAACAACCCACTTCCACAAAGGATGACTCGGCCCCTGTTGGTGAATGTAGCGCACCATGCGTTCCAAACGCTGTTTTTCCCGCAGCGGAATTCCCCACACCAGATTGCGACTTTGCCAAGTTAGCACCCCCAAAGTCAGTCCCAAACACAAAGCAAGACCTAAAGCTGAAAGCGGGTGAAAATACAAGCCGTAGCGCACAGCAGCCCAAGTAAAGTGTTCCAGCCACAAAGCAATTTCCCGGCGCAATCCCCAAATGCTAAAAACACCTACAGTAGCCCACAGAAATGTAACAGTTAACCAGCGAGCGTATACTGTTAATTTGTGGAGTCTTTGGACTTCGATTTGAAATTTTTGGTCATCAGTCATCAGTCAATAGTGCGAGCTTCCCGCTTGCGAATTGAGTTATTGGCAGCTTACTATTATTAACAACTAACCACTAATATTACGCGATTACTCACGATCGAAAAGGTTTGTAGTGTGGACTTCAGTCCGCTCTTTTCTTGAGGACTGAAGTCCTCACTACGAACCTATCTTATAACAGTCGATCGAGTCCGTAGGAGGTTGAGGACTGAAGTCCTCACTACGAACCTATCTTATAACAGTCGATCGACCCTTGTGAGTTAACTCTCAACTCTCAACTCTCAACTATCAACTGGTGGGATACTATCTGCGGGAATTGGTATAGATTTACCCGTGCGATCGCGCCACCAAGCTAATAGCGTACTGGCGATAAAAATACTGGAATACGCACCAGCAATAAAACCCACAATCAAAGCTAAAGCAAAATATTTCAGCGTTTCACCGCCAAACAAAAAGATCGAAACCAAAGTCAATAGCGTCGTCATCGTCGTGTTAATTGACCTGCCCAAAGTTTGAACCACAGCATCATCAACAATGCGGTCGATCGACAGTCCCGGATTTAACTTAATTACTTCTCGCACGCGATCGTAAATTACCACGGTATCGTTAACAGAAAAACCGATAATTGTCAAGAGTGCGACCACAAATAAACTGTCAACTTCCACTCCTAAAACTAAACCCAAAAACGAGAAAACACCCAGGGTAATTAATACATCGTGAAACAAAGCCACAAAAGCAAAAAATGCGTAATCCAACTGAAATCGAAATGTCAGATAAACAGTAATACCTCCAAAAGCAACCAACAAAGCTATCAATCCAGAAGTAAACAATTGACGGCCGAGAGTCGGTCCAACTGTATCTATTTGAGTGGATTGAGGGTCAAACGCACCTACTTTTTCGCTCAAAGCAGTTTGCAATTGAGTTCGCTGTTCGACATCCAAAGTTTTCGTGCGCAGCAATATACCGCGCTGTTCTTGACCGATAACTTGAACGCTGCTACCGCCCAAACCTCGATCGTTCAAAACTTGCCTGACAGGTTCTAGGTCTTTAATAGGTTTGCAATTTTCCGGTTTCGTACAGTCGAGTTCAAATTGCAATCTAGTGCCGCCGATAAAGTCTAAACTCGGTCGCAGCGGCGCGCGAATATCGGGCCGAGTCCAAGAAATTGCCATCGATACGATACCTGCCAGGATAATAGCAGCGGAAATACTCCACCAAATCGATCGCTGTTTGATAACACTGAATTTCATAAATTGAAGGAAGAAGGAAGAAGGAAGAAGGAAGAAGGAAGAAGGAAGAAGGAAGAAGGAAGAAGGAAGAGGGAAGAAGGAAGAGGGAAGAAGGAAGAGGGAAGAAGGAAGAGGCAACAGGCAACAGGCAAGAAGGAAGAGGGAATAGGGAAGAAGGAAGAGGAAAGAGGGATTTTTTTTATTTAGGGTGCGCATTGCGCACCTTACATCATTACAGATTGGCTGCTAACTATTAACAGGTTTCGACAAATTGGGACAAAACCACTCGGGTTTTCGCAATTCTGGAAAGCCCAATACTACTAACAACAATGTGCGGCTGCAAGTCAGTGCGGTAAACATACTTACTCCAACACCCAATGCCAAGGTAACAGCAAAACCTTTAACCAAACCAGCGCCCAACCAGAACAAAGCAGCACAAGCAATCACAGTGGTAACGTTACCATCTAAAATACTAGAAAAAGCGCGGTAAAAACCGGATTCGACCGATCGATACAATGTTTTACCAGCCCGCAATTCTTCCCGAGTGCGCTCAAAAATTAGAACGTTGGCATCAACAGCCATGCCGATGCTGAGTACGAAACCAGCAATTCCCGGTAGCGTTAAAGTTACTCCCAACAGCACGAAAGCAGCCCAAGTTAACAAAGCATAAATTAACAGAGCAATATCAGCAATCAGACCGGGGAGGCGGTAGTAAACAACCATGAAAATCAAGACTAAAACTAAGCCCCCAATACCTGCATAGATACTGCTTTGAATGCTGTCTCTACCCAAACTAGCGCCGACAGTGCGGTTTTCAATAATTTCGATCGGCAGCGGTAAGGAACCGCCGCGCAATTGCACCGCTAAGTCATTAGCTTGTTGTGCCGTAAAGTTACCCGAAATTTCGACATTGCCGCCCGTAATTCCAGTTTGCTTGTACTGCTCACTCACAGTAGCAGCACTAATCAATTTATCATCCAGAAAAATGCCTAAAGTCAGATTGGTACCGGCAATAGTTTTTGTGAGATCGGCAAACTTTTGCGCCCCCTCGCTATCAAAGCGCAGCGCTACAGCATAAGTATTTCCTAACTGAGTTGATGCGGCGTAAGCATCTTTGAGATTTTTGCCGGTGACATCAGTACGTTCGTAAAGAGCAGCAGTCAATTCTTGAACTTCCCGATCCTTTTTTTCGATCGCAGCTTTGTTATCTGCGATCGCTTTAGCATCTCCTTTTCCCTCCAACTCCTGCTGCTTGGTCAGCAATTGAGCTAATTCCATTCGCCTGACATCCAAAAAAGCTCTTTCTTGCTGTTTCTCGCGCCGAAAATCGAGTTTTGCCGTGCCTCCAAGTACCCGTTCTGCTTGTTGCGGATCGCTCACTCCAGGCAACTGAACTAAAATTTGATCTTGCCCTACAGTTTGGACTACTGATTCGGATACTCCTAAAGCATTAACTCGGTTTTCGATAATTCGCCTGACAGCTTCTAAATCCCGCTCTTCAATTCTCGGAATTTCTTTGGTTGTTTTTACCTGAATCGTCAGTTGCGAACCTCCTTGCAAGTCTAATCCCAGC
Organism: Microcoleus sp.; assembly: GCA_051652045.1. Classification (GTDB taxonomy): domain Bacteria; phylum Cyanobacteriota; class Cyanobacteriia; order Cyanobacteriales; family Microcoleaceae; genus Microcoleus. The sequence goes on from JBOFTL010000160.1 coordinate 8,356, forward strand.
CGCGTTGGTACTGTAGCTATTACAGTAATGGCGGCGATGATTAACACAAAAATTAGGGCTAATAGCGATCGCTGTTTTTGCATAATTAAATTATTAGTCAGTTGAGAGTTGAGAGTTGAGAGTTGAGAGTTGTAGGACTTACGCAAGAATAACGTATTTATGCCATTATTCGCTGCAATCCGCGATCGCAACCATTTCTTGTTAGTCGATATTGCGTCAGTCCTTAGTTGGTGAGTCTGTGCGATTCCTGTACGCTTGAGGTAGTTAGCACTTGACCTGGAACAGTAATTAGTTGGCAGCGGTAATTGGTAATTGGTAATTGGCAATTGGTAATTGGTAATGGCAACTAACAACTAATAGCGATCGACTATAGCGATCGCAAATGAATCATAAATCTTTAACCCCACCCCAGCCCTCCCCTTATAAAGGGGAGGGAGCAAGAAATTTACAAATGATTTGCGATCGACTATCAACTATCAACTCTCAACTATCAACTAATAATTTACACTCGCAGGGCAACCATCTTTTCAACTGCCTCAACAATTTGAGTCGGTTGAACGATCGTCAGCCTTTCCAAATTACCATTGTAAGGCGTGGGAATATCTTGCGAAGACAGGCGCAACACTGGGGCATCGAGTTCGTCAAAAAATCGATCGCTAATTGAGGCAACTAATTCCGCACCGATGCCTCCGGTTTTCATGCACTCCTCAACAATAATTACTTTGTGGGTTTTGCGAATTGAAGCGCCGATCGATTCCATATCCAAAGGCTTGAGAGAAATTAAATCGATTACTTCTGGATCGTAACCTTCTTTTACCAATGTCGGTACGGCTTGCATGACGTGATGCCGCATCCGCGAATAAGTCAAAATAGTAACATCCTTGCCCGATCGAACTATTTCGGCTTTGTCTAGCGGCACTACATATTCTGTTTCCGGCAAATCTTCTTTCAGGTTGTACAGCAGCACGTGCTCGAAAAACAATACCGGGTTGTCATCGCGAATCGCAGCTTTCAACAATCCTTTAGCATTGTAAGGAGTCGAACAGGCAACTATTTTCAAGCCCGGTACTGCTTGGAAATACGCTTCCAGCCGCTGGGAATGTTCCGCACCGAGTTGCCGCCCGACACCGCCGGGGCCGCGAATTACCATCGGCATTTTAAAATTGCCACCAGATGTATAGCGCAGCATTCCAGCATTGTTAGCAATTTGGTTGAACGCCAACAGTAAAAAGCCCATGTTCATGCCTTCGATAATCGGGCGCAATCC
>JBOFTL010000161.1:0-7037 GCA_051652045.1 Microcoleus sp.
CATATAAACAATGCTTTGCAAATACATTTGGGTCCGCAACGGTGAATACTTGGTACATAATAATGGCTTGGTATGACGCAATAAGCAATAATTCATACATTTGCATAAATAATGGAACGATTGATACTTTAGCAATTGATCCAAGCTTTCATATTCGCGAAACTGCCGCTGGAGTTCATGTTGGGACCTTTTATGATAATGGGCAATATGGACTAGCTGGCCGCGTTGATTGTTTGGGATTTGGGAAAAATATCCCAACCCCTGCCCAAAGAGCTGCTATCTACAATGGTGGACTGGGATACGCCGTTTAGCCAAAAAATTTTTTATTTGAGGGTTAAATAACAGCATCTAGTTTGCTCACATTCAATAACATATGCTACAGTATATATGTGAGCTATATACCGCTTAGAAAAGCAGTTGAAGCAACCGGACTACACAAAAACACCCTTCGGAAGTATGCCGACAATGGAACCATCAAAGCCATTAGAAACGCAGCCAATCAACGACTCTTTGACGTTGACGACTTCCTTGGGCGCACAAAACCACTCATTGACTATGAAATCTGTTATTGCCGAGTCAGTTCAACTAAGCAGCGAGACGACCTGGATCGACAAGTTGCCTACATGCACTCTCTCTACCCCAATGCAGAACTCATCCGAGACATCGGGTCAGGGCTCAACTTCAAAAGAAAAGGTTTGCAAACCATACTGGAACGACTTATGCGCGGCGATAAGTTCACGCTTGTTGTTGCCTGTCGAGACAGACTTTGCAGATTCGGATTTGAACTATTTGAGTTCATGGTCAAACAAAACGGTGGAACAATCCTGGTTCTCAGCAACCCTGTCCATTGCCCCGAATCGGAACTTACAACAGATCTTCTCTCCATCATTCATGTCTTTAGTTGCAGAATGCACGGACTCAGAAAGTACGGGAAGAAAATCAAAGAAGATCCGACTTTACATGGACAAGGCTCAGAAAGCGCTGATTAAACAGTGGATTGGTGTATCTCGGTATGTATTCAACCAGACCATTGCGTACCTTAAACAGCCTGACACTAAGGCAAACTGGAAGGCCATTAAGGGCGATATTTTGAATGCGTTGCCAGAGTTTTGTAAAGCAGTACCTTACCAAATTAAATCGATAGCGGTAAAGGATGCGTGCAAAGCGGTCAGTAATGCCAAGTTAAAGTTTAAGAAAACTGGACAAGTGCAGGATGTGCGGTTTCGCTCTAGAAAGAATCCTGTCCAGTCGTGTTATATTCCCAAGTCTGCGGTGAGCGACAAAGGTATTTATCACACAATCTTGGGTAGTGTTTCATTTAAAGAGGCATTACCAAAAGGGTTTGGGGATTGTCGTTTAGTGCTTGCCTACGGGCAGCATCATTTGACAGTTCCCAACGAATCGCCACTACATCAGATCGAAAACCAAGGTCGTGTAGTGGCGATAGATCCAGGAATCAGAACCTTTGCTACATTCTTTTCTGAAACTTCGGTCGGAGAAATTGGTAAAGGCGACTTTTCTCGGATTCAACGCTTATGTCATCACCTTGACAATTTAATTTCTCGGATGAGTAAGGCCAACTGTGGTGCTAAAAAGCGTATGAAGTTGGCCGCATCCAGGATGAGATTGAAGATTCGTAACCTCATTGACGAACTGCATCACAAAGCTGCACGGTTTTTTGTGCTCAATTTTGATGTGATTCTGCTACCTACTTTTGAGACTTCTCAAATGTCTAAACGCGGTTCTCGAAAGATCCGTTCTAAGTCTGTGCGTTCAATGCTAACGTTTGCTCATTACCGTTTCAAGCAATTTATTAAGCACAAAGCTTTTGAGTTTGGCAAGACGGTTTTAGATGTAAATGAAGCGTATACAAGCAAGACCGTTTCATGGACAGGTAAGATTAATCCAAAGCTAGGTGGCGCAAAGTTTGTCAGAAGTGCGGATGGTCAGGTGATGAGTAGAGACGTTAATGGCGCTCGGGGAATTTTTCTCAGAGCTTTGGTAGATATACCCTCTCTGGTCAACCCAGAGTGCATTTGTTAGTAAATGTTAGCAAAAAAGTATCGGCGACGCATGAAAGCACAACCATTGACATTACGTAATGGCGAGTATATTGAATGCCCAGCATCTAGGGCACTATTCATTCGGCTGGTTTTCCCGCTCAAATTTGCTCCACTAAAAGAACGGATAATTCCCGTTCAAACTAAAGGAAAAAGGGTAGATACTCCTAACTGGACATGGAATGGAGACATAGAAGAGCCAACGCTACGCCCCAGCGTTAGAACGCATTGGCAGTCTGGCGATGGGAATGGGAACCCTGGCCCTGATATCATTTGCCATTCGTTTGTAAATAATGGCAAGGTAGAATTTCTGAGCGACTGCACCCATGAAATGGCGGGGCAAATTCTTGATCTGGAGGCGATCGCATAATGCCAAAGTTATCCGATATCGTAGAAGGCCCTCCCCCCGGCAGCGGCACCAGCTCAGTCGAGGTGACGGCGTTGAAGAGTCGGGTCACGGCTTTGGAGAACAAGCCAGCTATTGACCTAACGCCATATGCCAAAACCGCAGAAATCAAAACCTATGATGACACTGACATCAAGGCATCTATTAAAACATTAGAAGACGCTGCTAGCGGATATGCCCTAGCTAAAGACCTAGCGGATGAGATTGCCCGTCGTAACAAATTAAAGGATGTTAGGCGAGGCAACACTCTTCCCGACTTCACCCTTGAATGGGAGGTTTGGATCCAAGTTATTGAAGACTTAACCGCTTCCACAATTGAGGTGGTCGAATTTGCCCGAACCGGAAAAGCAGCGGCGATGCCAATGGTGCAACGCAAGGTAGCGCTACAACCCGCAACCCATACCAACGCAATCGCATTGCCTGATGGGGTGTTTGAAAATGGATTGCCCCGTGGGGTATCGATTAGTTATAAGCCAAGGGTTGATGCTCAGAACAATGGGTCATTCACGTTAAGCTTCGCGGCGGGGAGTCTCACGAGTTATCAGTACGAGGGATTGGATGCCAGCGATACTTCCCTAGAGGTTGTCAATGGAAACTTTAGTGTGACTGATACCACTCTGGCGATCGCTCCATTTTATGGAAATATTGCGGTAGTCAAAACGAAGTGGACGTTCACTTACTCTGATGGGCAGACCGTCACATATTTCGTACCTGTGGAGCGCTGAAATGTCACTAATCTACCCTTACCCCACTTCTATTGATGGTGTTTCTATTGATTCTGCTATCAAGCAACTCAAAGACAACGAAAAGCTTGATGACGATGCGGTAGCCGCTCTAGAAACGCTGCTCAAAGCTAAGGATGTAGAGCTGGATAAGGCGATCGCAGACCTCAAAGCAAGGGTAGACGCGATTCCAACAACATTGCAAGATTCCTCCGTTACAGCTCTGTTTGATCCACTTCCAACCCCGACGCCCAGCCAAGTTCTCAGCGGGTCAGGCGCTACCGCAACCCCCGCAACAACAGGTAGTTTGTTGGTGAACCAAGGCAAAACTCACACCACGTCTAGGACTACAGCACCCCCCTTAATCGCATGGGAATCAACCATGACGATTTCCCCAGTAATGGGAGAGTGTCGCGTGAGATGGGCAATCCTAACCGTTAAACAAGGAACCCTTGAAATCCAGCTAGGGACAGCTCCTGCAATACAAGCATCCAATACAGGGATAGGCTGGACTTGTGCCGATCCAACTGTGACCATATGGGTGGATGGGAACTACACCTGTTTTGATAGACTTATCCCCACACAGGCATCCCCTCTTAGCGTTAGGTTTCAACTCCCCACTGGCCCCTCGGTTGTCCAGCTTCCTTCCTTATACTCACCTTCAACGCCATTTAGTCTTATTCCGGCAGACCCTACCGCGATAAAACTGACAGACCTTAGCACGGGGAAAGCGATGATCTACCGTCCGACGGATTTTGTCAAGCCCGTAGACCTCCCCAAACCGTTCGATCCGACATCGCTAACGAACCGAGTTTATGACCTTGAAGCTCGTCCGGCTTTGGGGCCAGACGGCGTTGTAGCGTTCTCTTATGAGGGCAACCTTACCACCCAACTTAACAGCGCACACTTTAGCGGCGGCACATTCAAGGATTGGGTGATGGAAGTTGAAGGGAACGCGATCGATATCTCGCTTGGGTCTAACACGTCCGCAGCGACTCTAAAGAACGAGATCGGACTTGACCCCACAACTACCGTCATCCGAATCAAGGCTGGGATTGCGGATGCACTCATCTCTAATAGCTCGACAATCCCCACAGGGCTATATCGAATCTGGCAAGCGGGTGGGCAACTCCGAATGCGGGTATTGGATAGCGTTTAGATTGACATCCTCTCACCACTAACTCTTGTAGTGGGAGATTCTTTAGATCACTCCAAAGATTTTCTGCTTCGACGCTACTTGACTAGATTGAGTTACCTCAACCCCCGCTAGATCAGCTCCACAGACGTTTTCAATTACCCGCTGCCCACGGGCACAAATCACTTGAGCGGCGGCAATATCCCTTGGTTTGGTTGAACCACACTCAAGACATTCACTAATGCGCACACTTAAATCTTTCTTCACTCTGGCACCACAGTCAGGGCATTCCTGAGAGGTGCCATAAGCATCAACTTTGCCGTAATACACATCGCGCTTAAAACAAACCCATGGCAGAATCTGATTCGTAAACTGACCTAAACCTGCATCTAGAGATCTCGCCGCCAAATCGGGTACGATTATGGTGGGAGTCCTATTACTTCCCGATCCCTTTGCGGCGTAGCTCAAAACGGTAGAGCGCCTCGTCTCTCGTCCAGCCGGACAGCATGGGAGCGGGGAAGATGCGGGTTCAAGTCGCCGCCGCCGCTTTGAGGCGATCGCGCCTGGTATGATTGCGGTAACTATAGATTGGGAGGCGATCGCATGAGCAAAAAAGACGAATTTCCGAGAGAGCGACTCATTAAAATCTGCGAGAGAGCGGCTGTTAACGTCAAGGACTGGAGCAATCGGGACAGTCCTTCAGCCCAAGAGAAGCTTGGATTGTGTTGGATTTTATTGAAGGACGGCTGCGACTTCCGCGTGATCATGAAATCTTCAGATCCAAGGGATGGTTGCGTTACGAATGATCGAACAATTTGGCTAAAGATTCGATGGCCAAACTTTAACGACATGGAATGGGGAGATGAAGGGAATTGCTCTAACGAAGAGATTTTTTATCTTCCAACAGAAGCAAGGCTTGACGAAAGCAATGGTTCTGATTGGTATTGATGCAAGAGGCGATCGCATGAAAGCGCAACAACAAATAAGATTGGTCCACAGCCAATCCCTGTCTGCTAGAAATAAATATCGTTGTTCTTCATTACTTCTTTCAAAAACAAAGGCCAAAGGAAAAGGCCAATTACTAAAATTACCAGGTATACCGTTCTTTCAGGATTTTTGTCTCCTTCAGAGTGCTGTGAATTTTGCAAATAAAATTCAAGTAAGGGTTCATAGAGGTTTAGAAGACTTACTGCAATCAAGATTCCAATAGTTAAATAGCCGAGGATGATTTGTATCGTAAGCATGTTGCAATTGAAAGAAGGATAACCACAAATTAACACATGGGGTTAAGGCGGTACAGGCTGATCTGCATCCCACTCACGCAATTTAATATCGATCCGGTACCCCATCGCGGTGCGCCCAAAATCCTTAAAATCTTCCCAAATCACGTCAAACACAGGAAAATAATAAATAATGTCCGTCTCGGTTGGCAAAGCATAGGCAATAGTTGGGGTATGCAATGCCCTGGTTCGCGGCTTGGCTTCTTCTAAAACCAATCGCCCATCATAGAGTCGAGTGCGATCGCCCTTCTCTAGCCATAGCAACCACATCGCCTTAAGCCTGCGGTATTCCTGCTCAGTTAGATTATGGAAGCGGCCCTGGAACACATAGGGGGCACGAAAGGGGGGACCATCGCGATGGGATGCCCCGGCCCAGCCATAGAACATTTTGGCGGCGTATTCCATATCGATATCGCGCTCCCACCCATGGCGCACAAGCTGATTTTCATCATCGTCAGCCCTGAATTTGTTATCAGCATAGTTGAGCGTGACATCTAGTGTCCGGCAAGTAAACCGCACAGATGGGCCAAAAGGGAAGGTAGGGGCAAAGCAGTTTATGGGGGTGAATAATGGCATTGCGTAAATTGCAAAGTTTTATGTAGAAGTGATTGATTAATTACTGGGCGTGGGTATGATGAAAGCATCAAAAGTATCAAAGGGCTTGTATGAACTTATTATCTTTCAAAAACTGCGAATTAACAAAGGGGCAACTCATCGAAAGAATGCAAATGCATTATGACCTAGATGAGTTGTCGCAAGGGGAGACAGGGAGGAAAGGAAAAGGTTGTACGGTCTGGTGTGCCCTAAATGTCTATGATCATGATTTATTCCCTAGTTTTTTGGGTCTACCTGTTTGGCTGGCCTATCTCTTAGATGGAATCTATGAAGGGTTGCCTGTCGAGCAATCCAAGCAATTTAATTTAGATTGGCCCAACGCGATTCCAGAAGGATCCGATTTGTCGAAGGTAAAGTACCTATTTTTAGAATGGCTTTTAATTGATCCAGAGCATGGAGTGATTCGATTTAACAACGATCTATCTATCTCCAAAGTGGCCGCTTTGCTCCGTGCAACTATAGATGGGAAAATTATCTCCGAAGAAGAGTGGGCTGCTGCTGGGGATGCTGCTTGGGATGCTGCTGGGGATGCTGCTGGGGCTGCTTGGGATGCTGCTGGGGCTGCTGCTGGGGCTGCTAGGGATGCTGCTAGGGATGCTGCTAGGGGTGCTGCTAGGGGTGCTGGGGAGGCTGCTTGGGCTGCTGCTAGGGCTGCTAGGGATGCTGCTAGGGGTGCTGCTAGGGGTGCTGCTTGGGATGCTGCTAGGGAGGCTCAAGCCAAAAAGATACTTGAGCTACTTTCAAATGCACCTGTCCCAAAGCCCATCGCTGCTTAAGTTGCGGAAAAATTCTGTCCCCTCAATGCAGAGGGGACTATTG
>JBOFTL010000162.1:0-14846 GCA_051652045.1 Microcoleus sp.
CCCTCATTACTAACACCCACATCAAAGCGAATTAACCCAAAGCGCGATCGCACTCTCACACCCAAACCAGCGCCGGCCCCAGTCCCCGGCTTATCCCTCACCACCGCCGGTTTGCCCAACACGCTGTCTCCCGTTCCCAGATCCGATGCAAAATCGATAAATATTACTCCCCCAACATCTTGCCCGAAGGGAAATCGATACTCGCCAGAAGCCAAAAAATAACTCCGCCCGCTACCGATATCGCCGCTGTCGTAGCCCCGCACCGAATTGCGCCCGCCGAGGCGAAAAGCTTCTGTCGGCGGCAAATCCCCGATTACCGTCCCCGCTTGCAGGTTAAAAGCCAGCATTTCCGGCAATGCTTCCGACTCGCTGATGCCGAATAAAGTAACCGGTACGTAATGTATATAATTTGCCTGAAGTCTGTTACTCACAATGTTGCCCGCACCGATCGGGATTGACTGTTCGGTACTGAGGGTGAGAATCGAGCCGCTAGTAGGGTTAAAAGCATTGTTGCGCCGATCGAGCGTCGCCCCGAGAGACACTGTGTATAATTCATCCACGCCCTGCCCGCTGAAAGTGAGAGGATTGCCGAGGGCGTCGCGGCGGGCAATATTTAAATCGCGATCGCGCGTGCTGATATTGGTATAATTCAGTCCCAAAGTTCCCCACCACTCACCCAAAGGTCTGGTAAATGCGAGATTTCCGCCCATCCGAATTTCCCTAACTCGCTCGCCGTTGGGTAAATCGATATCTTTATTGAAAATGTCGGAAGTTTTGCGATCGCGAAATGCTCTCACGCTGTATCCTACGCGATCGTCCGCTGCCACGTAAGGGCTGATAAACTGCAGGTTGTACTCGACACCTCGGAGACTGGGCGCAACTTCCAGAGACAACCGCTGCGGAATGCTGCCAAAAGTGCGATCGGTATAGGAAAGCGGCACTGCAACGCCGATATCATCATCAATGCTGGCATTCACGCCAAAAGAGCGGGCCGATCGCTCTTGAATGTTATATATAACGTTAATATCCGTCCCAACTTCTTCGACCGACACCGTAACTTTCTCAAACAAGCCCAATTGCTGCAACTGTTGCAAGTCCGATCTCACCGCTGCCGCGCTGTAGTTATCTCCTTCCTGGAGTTTGATTTCACCTCGGATAAAATCTTCGGAAATTCTGCCCTCAATCGGATTCCCTTCTCTATCGACTGCTTCTCCTCGGGAATTGACAAAGCGAATTTTCACCTCCGTAACGTAAGCGCCGCCGGCATCTTCCCCTTGGGAAACTTGTACCGTACCGCGTTGGTAGGGACACGGCAATGCCGTGTCCCTACAGTTGGCTGTTTCGGCAATTTCCCCCGCAGCAAGCAAGCTAGCGGGAGTTTTTAACATAAACGCAAAATCTTTATTGCGGTTGAGTTTGGTTGAGGGCGATCGGGCATCCTCTCCTCTGGGTATCCCCTGGACCTCTGCGGTTTCCTCTCTCAACTCCACCTCAGTTACAACTGCAGGTTCGATCGCACTTGCAGCTAATTCACTACCAGTCAATGTCCCTAAAGTCAAAAGTGCGATCGCAGGAATATTTACACGCATAAAAATTTATTTTTAACACATCCCAGCATCTTAGCGGAAACCGCTCTGTCTGCCTAATCCCGAACAGAAACCCGGCACTGTATTTTAGACAATACCGGGTTTCGGGGATGCTGAAATTATGGCAAATTCGATCGAGCGGGCGATCGTAAATTTCACTCAAAGAGCTTGTCTGGACACTCGCTTCTCAAAATGAGCCTGAGTCTGCTGCAACAGTTGTTCGCGACTGTCCTTAGCATGGGTAATCGCAGGCACCAAATTGCGAGCCTGTAAAGTCATGTGAAGCTGCAGGTGCGCTACATACTCGCTCACATCTTCGCGCAGCGAACAAGCCGGATATTGTTTTAATTTGGAGTTCAAGGTGCTCTCCTGCTTTAATTTGGCAGTTTTTTAAATCACCGTAGAGTCTATCATGCCAACTTTCCCATTCTCTGCTCCGTAATGAAGTTTAACTTTTGTACGCTAATGCGGTTACAATTATTTACACAAGCATAAAAGAGTGGGAGAGTGGGAGAGAGCGAGAGTGGGGGAAGTGGGACAATTTTTCCTCTTCCTTTTTCCCTCTTCCTTCTTCCCTCTTCCTTCTTCCCTCTTCCTTTTTCCCTCTTCCTTCTTCCTTCTTCCTTCTTCCTTCTTCCTTCTTCCTTCCTCCATCATGCAGCAAAAACACAGTTTATCTCTCAGTGGCGGTCAAAAAGCAGCTTACCTCGACATCGGATGCGGCAAATCCTTATTAATGCTGCACGGTTTTTTAGGAGAAAAGACTTGCTGGCTGCCGCTAATTGAGTTACTGCAATCTCAGTTTCGCTGCATCAGTTTAGATATGTTAGGATTCGGAGAATCCAGCAAACCGGAAATCACCTACGATGTAGCTTTAGAAGTTGCTTTTGTCCGAAAAGTTGTAGAGCAACTCAATATCGATCCCTGCTACATTATCGGACATTCCTTTGGCGGTTGGGTTGCTGCTGCCTATGCTCTCAAATACCCCAAATCTGTCAGCAGTTTGATTTTAGCAGCTCCTGCAGGAATTCGAGACGATAGTTTTTGCGGTCAATACGATGCTTTGCGGCCTCTGTTGTGGCAAACACCCGCCGTAGATTGGGCCTTGCTGTTGGCAAAACCTTTTGCTAGCTTAACAGGAAAAACCACTCAATTGCAGCAAATTTCCGGTTGGCGGCGCGAGTTAATATCTCAGCCAGTAGCGAGGTCATTTTTACTAAGTCGGATGCGACCGGAAGATGCAGTTGATACTGTGGAAAAAGACATTCACAAGTTGCAGGTTCCCACTTTAGTGATAACTGGAGATCGTGACGAAACAATTCCTCTGTGGCACTCTCAAACCTACGCTCGGGAGATACCGGGAGCTCAACTAATAATTATTCCCAACGCAACTCACGCATTGCCGCAAACTCAAGGAAGCGCGATGGCAAATTCGATCTTGCAGTTTTTGGGAAATCAACCAAAATGACAAGCTCTTAAATTAAGATAAATTGCGATCGTTTAGGGATAAATTGTGTCTGATTATACGACAGTTTGTCCTAAAGGCGGACTATATTTTTGACTGTATTTACCAAAATTTTTTATGAAGACAACATCTTGTGTCAGCAAAAGCTACAGGCATTTAGTTACGTCGGGAGTTTTACCAATGATGGCAGTGAGCAATTATTTCAATCTCGAAGAAATTACCACAGCAAGAAAAGTTAATGCTGCGGTAATCAATGTCAGCGGTCGCCAGCGAATGCTTTCGCAGCGGTCGGCTTTTTTTTGCATGAGATTGGTTTGTTCTAAAAATACGGCAGAACGGGTAAAGCTGCGAGAAAATTTGTTAGAGGCGATCTCTTTGATGGAAAAATCTCATAGAGATTTAATCGATACTAACGACAGCATCAATTTATTAAGCAATCCTTCACCCGCTGTCAGAGCAATGTATTTTGAAGCACCGCTGTATCTAGACAAACGAGTGCGGGAATATATTTCTCAAATTAAAGCATTACTGCAAGTTTCCGATCGCGATCTCGCGCTGGAAAATCCTCACCTGCAGTATGTTATAGAAGCTGCTAGCGGTGAATTGCTAGCAGCTTTCGATGCCGTGGTGAGTCAGTACCAGTACGAAAGCGAAATCGAACAATTTGAAATCGATCTCAAACAAGTTGAACTGTATCAAGAAAGTTGTGCTGCAACGGCGACAGCAGAATCTCAAGCAGCGGAACTAACAAAGGCTCTTTGCGAACTCAAAGAAACTCAAGCTCAACTCCTACACAGCGAAAAAATGTCTTCCCTGGGAGCTCTCATGGCTAGCATAGCTCATGAAATTAACAACCCAGTAAGTTTTATTTACGGAAACTTGAGTCATGCTGAAGTTTACACTCAAGATTTGCTGCACCTGCTGCGTCTGTATGAAGAAAACTACTCCGAACCCTGTGACGAAATCAAAAATCAAATAGCAGATATGGATCTGGATTTTCTCCTAGAAGATTTACCGAAAGTGCTATCTTCAATGCAAATAGGAGCAACTCGAATTCGCGAAATTGTGAAATCTTTGGGGATTTTTTCGCGGACTGATAATACTCACATGACTATGTGCGACGTGAACGAGAGCATTGACAGCACGATGTTAATTTTGCGCAGCCGTCTCAACTCTAAAACAGAGCGCCCCGACATTCAAGTAGTTAAAAATTATGGAAAATTGCCTCTGGTAGAATGCTATTGCGGACAGCTCAATCAAGTATTTATGAACTTAATTAGCAACGCGATTGATGCTTTAGAAGAAGCAGCAGCAGATAGATCTAATGCGGAACTAAAAATTATTATTCAAACAGAAGTAGCTGAGTTCGATCGAGTGAGAATAAAAATTGCCGATACTGGGGTCGGAATGACACCCGAAACAGAACAGCGAATGTTCGAGCAGTTTTTCACCACCAAAGCCATCGGCAAAGGTACGGGTTTGGGAATGTCTATCGTCCGCAAAATTGTAGTAGAAAATCACTGCGGCATTCTGTTGTGCGATTCAGAATCGGGACGGGGAACTGAGTTTATTATTGAACTGCCGGTGCAACAAACTTAAATTTCCCGTCAGGGTAGCAAACATTCCTACTCTAATTCTAACTTCAAAGTTGGCAACAGCTTTTCTAAATTCTTGAGAGATTTCTGTTGCCAGGGAACGTCATTGGAACCGATTACTAAAAGTTGAATCGTTTTCTTTTTGCGAACGCTAATGACAAACTTAGACAGCATACTGATACCAGAACTATTAAGAAACTCCAACTTTTTCAGGTTCAAAGTAATCCTAGGTGGTTCGGGATTGGCAACATCATCTAACAATTCGACTATGGGTGCATAATCTGCTGGACCGCCCAAGCTGAGCTCTCCCTGAAAAAAGATCGTCACTGATTCTCGATCGTATTGAATGCTGTAGTCTTGACCTTTAATTTCTTGAATATCCATTTTTCTGTGGTTCCCTCAGTGAATTCTGCTACCCGATAAAGATAGTAGAAATTTAAATCTTAGTAAATGCTAGAAGCTAAACAGTAATTTGAGCAACTGTCGTCACGGCTATGTTACCAGAGCCGTCCGAAATACTCTCAAATTTCCAACCTATCTTGGCTGAATAATCATTAACCATAGTTAGCAATCCCAATCCCGATGTTTCACTTTCTGTTTCCGCGTTTTTTTCAATCTGCCGTATGTACAGTTCGTTAGGGTCGTCGCAAGTGAGTAATTCTTTAATAAAATCCTGCAATTTATCTACCATTTCAGAATTGGCATAATTAGTGGCAAAGATTACCGCAATTACCTCAGTTTCTACAATAAAGTGAATGCCAAACTTTACCTTGTGATTAAAATTTTCATCGGTGAACTTGATAGCATTTTCTAACAGTTCATTGGCGATGTAACTCACGGCTCCTTTGCTTTGTTTGAGCCGTTTTTCGCTCGTGGCATCCTGTTCGTCTACTGGTAGAAAGCTAGACAAATAGTCGGCTACAAAATAAGCAGACAGGCGATTATTGCGCCACCGCTGCTTGATAGGGCGAGAACAGGGCGTAAATGTAAGTTCTAGAGAATCATGTTCTGGTGGAAATCGATCGATGAAGTCTCCAAAGATTTGTGCTGTTGTTTGTAAGTTGCTAGATGTCATAAAATTAATACGGGATGCGGGAAACGAGCGCGGCTTTAGCCCTTCCTAGGGAAGCTCTAAGGGGGACTTCAGTCCCCGTCAGTCTTAAAATGTGTAACTGTAGCCATCTTTGCGGTGAACTATGACCTCGAAAGTCTAAGGCTGGTCAGCACAGCTTGCAATTTCTTACAAGCTCAGTCTATGAGAGGTAGAGTCGATGGGGAGTATTATCTCCCGCACCTCTCTGTTAGATCTGGGCGTGCGAGTTTCCCCGCACCCAGCTCCCGATGTTCTTAGCTTTGCGCTTTTGCTCATGTGGAGATAATCGTGGCAGCTTTCATGAACCGCTAAAAGGTTGTTTTTCTTCCAATTTTCATGGTTTCCATCTACATGATGGAGATGTACCTTCTCGTCGCTGAACATTTTTAAACCACATTTCCCACATTTATGGTTTTGCCGTTTTAAGGCAAAAGAGGTTTCACCGTCGTAGAGTTTGCTGTTTCGCTCGCTCCAGTAGGTTACATCTCCATCAAAGGGTGATTTCTCTCCCTTGACATTGATGTATTTGTTTTCGGAATAGGGGATAGCCGGGAATGCTTCTTTTATCAGTTTTTCGGCTGAGTGGCGTGTCTGTTTGGCTTCCTTGTTAAACACCTTAAATGCTCTGTGATTTATGTGCCACAATGAAAATCGTGACCCGTCCATCCTGCAATAACGGTGATAGTTTCTCCAACCTCTAACTACAGGGGCTAATTTTTTGGCTTTTTCTGTAGCACCATAATTCGAGCAGTTGACGATGGTTTTTACTTTCTGACGAAAAGCTTTGTAGTTATCCACTGAGGGAGTACATCTAAACTTTCCGATTTTTATACCCGTCGGGGCGATGAGTCGTTCCATTATGGATGAGTGGCTGATCCTGTCGAAGCATTTTTCGATGTCGAGTTCGATAACTCGCTTGGATATTCCATTGCAGCTTGAATTCAGGTTATTGAACAGAATTTTCTGTGCGTCGTGCGCGGAACGTCCTGTTCTAAATCCGTAACTTCTAGCATGGAAAGTTGCTTCGTGTGCTGGTTCTAGCGCATATTTTACAAGGCATTGCCAAGCTCGATCCGCGATAGTTGGGATTTTTAAAATGCGGGTACTCCCATTCTTTTTGGGGATTGGTATTGAACGTAATTTTTGGTGTTTCCAATTGTTACTTTTGGTTCTGAGTTCTTCACTCAGCGTTAGCCTTTCCTCACACGTGAGTGAGGCTTTCCCATCGATACCCGCAGTCTTTTTGCCAGCATTTAGTTGAGTTACTTGACGGATCGCCAACATGATTGCAGCCGTAGATTTCAGAATTAGCTTTTGAAGAAACTTCGCTTTACGCTTGTCTCCTGCTTGAATCGCTTTAAACACGCGACATTGTAGGCGGAATAAATCTCTCCTGAATTTTCTCCAGGGTGTATTTTTCCAAAGTTCACTAGCATTGCTGCTGTGCCTAACCATGCTCTACTCCGTTTTCATGTTTTCTGAACACCTTACAACAATTACGTTGTATCCTACCCGAATTGAAGGAGTTCCGTATCTCGTCTTACCTACTTAGGGTTCGACCGCCCTAAGACCTTCAACTCGTTTTTCTTCGTTCCCTCGGTTAGATTATTTGTTCCTTTAGGTGTAGCCATTTCAACTATTGGATTCCCTGGACTCTTGCCGTTATTCAGCCTCATGATTCGGCGGGAATTATCTCCAATGAAGTCGGGTTTTTGGGTTGTGTCCCGCTTGTAACTAAGTTGCTTTTTGGGGCTCTTCACCGTGGGAACTCCCCATTAGCGCCAGTGTCATCCCACAACGGATGTCTGATTGCGCCCTGTTCCTAGCTTCACCCTCCATAAATCGAGTATGGTCAGTGTAGGCAGATAGGGAGTCATACCTGAGTCTGGCAGATGGGATTTTCACCCATATCAGACCGAGAGTTCAACCTTTTCTTTTTGAGATTTGGTTGGTGAGGTTATTTACGGACTGATTACCGTGATTCACTCACAACGAATCGCACGAGCTGAGTTACTGACTATTTGCTACCTCTATTTGATGTCACTTCTGGGTAAACTTCCACACCCCATCCCAGTTAGGCGGGATGTTATTTTCTAACATGGCGTGGATGCGTTCTAGGTAAAGTTTGCTCGGTCGATCGGCCGGATTTAGAGCTACGATCTGTTCAAAACAAACTTTAGCATTAGCAAAATTTCCCTGACAATATTGTTCTAGTCCCTCTTCAAAAATCGGCAAAGTTTGAATTTTGAGCGATCGCACTGGTTCGACTTCAACATCTAACACCTCACAAATACTAATTGCTTCTTTTCTGCCTTTGACTATTACCCGATCCAAAAATCGAATGCAATACTTTTCTGGTTGACTCAATCGTTGTACCACATCTCCTGAAATTAATAAAGATACGCCATAATACTTAGTTAATCCTTCCAGGCGAGCTGTAAGATTTACGCGATCGGACAGGGCATCGGCTTGCATCCGGTTCGCTTCGCCAATAATCCCCACCATCGTATCGCCGACGTGAATACCGATGCCAACATTCAGCGGTATCTCTCCATTTATATTACGGCTTTGATTGTATTTTTGCAATTGTTTCAACTTGGCAATTCCTGCTTCAATAGCATCATCAACACTTTCGGGAAAAACTGCCATCAATCCATCTCCCATATACTTAACAATCAGACCGTTGTGTTTGCGAATTTCGGGACTGATTTGCTGTAAATAAGTGTTAATGAAGTCAAAGTTTGCTTGAGGGGTCATTTGTTCCGCCATCGTTGTAAAGGAACGAATATCGGAAAACATAATTGCCATTTCTTTGCTCACGTGATCTCCAAGTTGGAAATCAACAATGCTTTGCTTTCCGAGAAATTCGAGGTATTCATGGGGAACAAAACGCCCGTAAGCCTGCAAAAGTTTCTCTAATTCCTGTTCCCGCGCTTTCACGGTTTGCACCATATGCGAAAATACCTGTGCCAGTTCTCCTAGGGTATCGCTGCGGGCTGCTACCTCTGACAGTATTTGCGGTTCAAAGCAGTTGTTTTTCACAGCAATCGCTGCGTCGATCACCTTTTTTACCTGGGCGATGTAAGTCTGCATTTCTCGATTTTTCTGGCGGATCTGATTTTCCAGATCTGTGGAGTGTTCTGTGATAATATCTACTAAAGTTTCATAGCTATTTTTTTCTTCTTCGACTTCCTCCAGTCTTTGCATCAAATCTTGCAATCGGGTATTTAGTTCTTCGGGAGATGTAGATTGTGCTAATTCGATTTGTGGCTGCATAATTTATACTCCCGCATTTGTAAATGCAAAATTGTTTGACTCACTGTAAATTATTAGAAGTAAATTACTAGAAGTAAATTACTAACATTTACACCAGTAGAGCCAGAAATCCGGTTGTTTTGGCGGTGCTGCACCACTAAATCCCATATGTTTGGTAGAAACTGGGGTAGCAACTGGGTTAATGGCGGTCGATCGCCCTTAATTATGCACAATATTTCCCTGTTGCTTCAATACTAGCAAAGTAATGTCGTCAAATACCTTTTGTTCTCCAATAAATTCTCGCAAATCCGCGATCGCAGCTTGCTTGATTTGTTCGGCGCTCAAATGCCAGTTTCGAGCGATTACTTGATGAAGTCTTTCAATACCGTAGAACTGTTTGTGGATATTTCTAGCTTCGGGAATGCCGTCAGTGTAGAGCACTACTCCATCCCCCGGCTCTAAGTCTACTGCAACATGACCGATGAAATCTGAAATATCCTCATCTAAGCCGATCGGAAACCCTAAATCCATCATGTCGATGCGTTCGATTGTTCCGCCTTGGCGAACGACGAGAGTTTCTTCATGTTGACCGCTAATACTAACTCTACTCCCTGCATAATTGAGCAAAGCTAGAGTCAGATTTTTGTCCGAGTTCATGCGCTGAATATTTTTATATATCGTGCGGTTCAGAGTATCTAAAAAGCGCACGGGGTCAAGCTCTTGAAATTCTTTGAGAGTGCGTACAGCCGTTTGAGTCATCACCATCACAATGCCGCTTTCTAATCCGTGTCCGGTAACATCACCAATGCAGATTGTCACCACTCCGCCAGCACGAAGTACGTCGTAGTAATCGCCACCAACTTCATCTGCAGGTTCCATGAATCCCGCAATATCTAATTCTTCAATTATCGCAAGCTCATTAGGGTTAGGGAGAATCAACTGCTGCATTTCTCGGAGGATATCTAGTTCCGTACCCAAGCGAAGATTTTCGGTTTTGAGGCGTTCGTTGAGATCGGAAATTTCTGCATTAGCCGTAGCAAGTTCGGCGGTGCGGTCTTTAACTTTGTCTTCCAAGGTTTCAAAAGATTCTTTGAGTTGTCCTGCCATACTGTTGAAAGAATTTGCTAGTCTTTTAATTTCAACGATGGTGTGAGATTCTTTTACTTGGAGGTCGAGATTGCCATTGGCTATAGCTTCTGAAGCTTGGGTAATCTGAAAAATGGGACGAGAAATCCAACGAGCCGAAATAATACCGAGAGCAATTGCCACAATTAGCGCCACCATAGATAAAATAATGGTGCGGCGAGTGTTGCGTTCAATTTGACTCATAAAGTCGGATTCTGGAACGACAACAACAATCAACCAATCCAAACCGTACCGATCCTGAAACGGCGAGACTTGTGCAAAATATCGTCGATTATCGATCGTAAAATCTAATTGTTCTTCTGCGGTAATTTTACTGAAATTATTAAAGCGTGACAGTAGATATTTAGTAGTGGATTGTACGATCGGATCGCGACTGTCAATCGCGTTGAGTCGTTCGGGAATTTGTTCTAGTTCCTTCGCTTCTTTGTTTTTGATAAAAAATGGCTTTTCTGTCGAACTGGCTACCAACATTCCCGAACGTTCAATAATGAATGTTTGACCGGACTTGCCGATTTTTAATGTTTTCAGGAAATCACTGATTAAGGAAAGTAAAAAATCATTGAACAGCACGCCTTGAATCTTACCGGCGCGATCGTAAACAGGTACGACAGCAGATATTGCAGGTCTGGGAGTGCCTTGATAAATAAAAATGTCGCTCCACGTCGCTTTTTTTGACTGAACTGCTTTCTGATACCAGGGACGTTTGCGGTTGACAAAGTTAGGAATAACTTTTCTCTGAGAGGTTCGATCGCCCTGTCTATTCGTGGTATAAATACCGAGATTCGTCGGGCTAGAATTTTCCATCAAATTGATTTCGATTAGCCCATTATCCAGTCGTTCCATCCCCAGCATTTCACCTGCATCTGAAGCATAGCCAATAAAACCAATTTCTGGGAATTGATTAATTTGTTTCCAAAAATGTCGTTCTAAACTCGGGAAGTTTTGCAGGTTTATCTGTTCTAATTCCAGGGAATCAAAGTTAATTTGATGGATTAAGTAAGGAGTCTTCAGATAGTTATCTAGATTTTGTTTGATGCTGTTTGATATTTCCCGACGCAGTTGACTTGCTACATCATTAACCGACTGCTGTCCGCTGCGGAATGAGAGATAGCCGACGAGTCCGACAGCCGCAACAATTTGGATGACAAAAGGGACTACTAAGGTGGTACGGAGGCTGAATTTATGGGTGGGGAATTTCCATGGGAAATTTTTTTGGGTTGAAAGCTTTTCAGAAACCATAGTTACAAAAACTGCGAGTAAAAAATGTATAATTCATCCGGGCGACTTGCTATGTTTTGTAAACAGAAGTTTGGATCGAGACTTAAGCAAAAAATCAATTTTTACACTATTTGTACTTGTAATACCATTTCTCTAAAATCCTGCAACACCCTTCGACCCCCCCTAGCCCCACGCCAGTTGCTACAACGGAGGGAACCTCGCGCCAGTTGCTACAACGGAGGGGACCTCCGCAACGCACTGGCGAGAGCAACGCACTGGCGAGAGCAACGCACTGGCTGCGCAACGCACTGGCTTCCCTTACTAAGGGGGGGACAAGAATACCGTTGCATTATTTTTTAAAATTGGTATAAATTGCGCGCTGCATACCCGACAAATAGAGTCTCTGGGTAAGTTCTCTGGATATTTTTAATCCGATAATCAACCCCAAACTGCGAATTGTATGAATCGACAACGATTGCTTTAGCGGTTAAGGATGTTTTGAAAAACTTCTTGAAAAACTGAACTATTGACTGACATACATACCTCAACACTTTTTGCCGAACTATCGTATATTAGTTGTCCCGATCGATCTTTCTCTTGATTTAATTCTTGAACTACCCTCAACTGTTTCATTACATTTTGCGTCACCAAGCCTGGGGTGCCAGCCATGACGGCTGCCGCCAGGGGATCGTAGAAATACTCTTTAAAACCGGCACTCATATCTTGACCTAACTTAGCAATCGCAATTTCAGTAGCAAATTTCGCGCAGGGTGTATTAGCCGATCGAGCCAATTCAGTCACAAAATCTAAGGTCAATTCAACTTTGTAAGCAGCATCTAGGGGAATAAAAGTGAGAGGTATAGCGGAGTCCATAACGATTTGAGCTCCGAGAACATCGATGAATATATTCCATTCAGCAGTTGTATTAGTAGGGTAGTAGCCTTCAAAATCTGCGACATTTCCCGGTGCATCGATCGCGCCACCCATGATAAAGATTCTCTCAATTTTATCATTGAAGCGATCGCCATTTTCTTGAATCAAAGTCCCTAAGTTCGTCATCCCACCTATGGAGAGAATAGTAACTGGTTCTTGGCAACTACTCAAGGTTTCTTGCAGAAAAGTAACTGCAGATCTCGGATCGGCTGGGTGTGGATTAACAGGGAGATTGAGGTTAAAAACATTGTCTATGTTTTTGCGAAAATCTGGAGGAAAAACGTTACTGTAAATTAGTGGTCGGCTTGTGCCAGCACACACTGGTATTGTGCCTTTTCCTCCAAGTTCCAGAAGGTTGCGCGCATTTCTGACTCCTGGGGTGAGGTGAGCTTCCCCAACACCAGTAACAGTAATTCCAATGATTTCTATCTGGGGATGTTGCATTAAAAAAAGAATGGCCAGCCAATCATCCCATCCCATATCTGTATCGACAATAACTTTCTTTTTGGCTTGCATCGCATTTATCGGTTTGTTTATTATCCACAATTGTATAACGAGTTGAGAATTGACTGTCACCCGTCAACCAGCGATCGTAACTCAAAAAGTCTGGATTGCCTATCCCTACTTAAGTTTAAGAATTACTAAGCTTCTGCCTTATTTAACCAATCGATTAATTCTATTTCTTCTTGGGTAAACAGTCTAAAACTTCGCTGAAACGCAATCCACAGTTTAATATTGACGCTACTCATGCAGTCAATATATATTTTGAACTATTAATGCCACAGTAAGAGAATTTTTCTTATATAAAATTTTTGTAATTATTATGTAAATCTTCTGCTAAGACATAACATATTTTTTCTTGTTTTTACTGGTACGCAAAAAAACTTAATATTTAGGTTCGATCGATTGCTGTTCTTAGTGAGGAGTTCAGTCCGCAAAAAAGAGAGGACTGAAGTCCTGACTACAAACTGTTGAGGACTGAAGTCCTGACTACAAACTGTTGAGGACTGAAGTCCTGATTGCAAACTGTTAATTTGCCTCCATCCAGGCGATACATTTTTGCATCATTTTTCCCATCGTTTCTCTGTCAGCATGATACCGCCGGCCGTGTCCCGGCAACACCCACTCGAAAGAATAATTAGCCAACTCGCGCATGGATTTAATTTGTTCTTTCCAAGAATACCAACAGGCCGTGCGAAAGCCGATTAAATGTTGCAAAGTTTCCGATCGTGCGAGATGATCGCCGGTAAACAAAAACTTGTTATTGTAAAGCAAAACCGTGTGACCTTTGGTGTGACCGGGAACTGGTAAAATCAACAAATCTTCTGCTAGTTGATGCGGTTCGCTGCCGGATAATTGAATTTCTACGCTGCGAGTTCCGGCATTAATTTCATCAGCATGGAGGATGCGATCGCACCCAAATCGATCGCGATATTGTTGGTGGTCTGCTACGTCGTCGCGGTGAGTCAAATACAGATAGCGAATCCCGCCCATTGCTTCAATATTTTTAACTAACGGCGGCGCAAAACGGGGAGAATCCACTAAAATGTTGCCTTCCGGGCGGACGATCAAATAACTCGCCGCACCGTAGGATTTCTCTGAATGGTAGCCGCAGTGGTAGATATTGTCTGTTACCAATGCAGGCAAAAGTTGCTGAATTTCTTTGATGTTTTTGGGCTTGTCAACAGTGCCGATCGAACTTGTGGGACAAGATAACAAAGCTGCGAGCGATCGAATTTCTTCTGCTTCGTTAGCTGGTTGTTTGTAAACGGCCGATTGTTCGCCGATTTCCGTAAATACCTCCGGTGCCATCCACCGACAAGTATCGCAGTCAATACAGGTACTGTCTACATAAAAATTACCGCTGGTATTTTCGGCGCGGCGTCGATCCAGGTGAGCCATTTTTTTAGCTTATTGTAGGTTTTTTACTCATCGATCTCTTATACCCCGAATCTGCACTTCTTACTCAGGCTGCACTGGCTGAATAAATTTGCTGTTAGCCCGCACAAAACAATTGCTAGGTGCGTCCGGATCTGAAGTTGCTTCAATAAAAAACCAAGCTTGATTTTGCTCGTCATACAAAACTCCAGAACCGCTTGGACCGAGTGAAATTTCAAACTTCTGACCTTGTTTTAAAACCCCTACCACAGGCCAATTGTCAATATCTAAAACAACATCGCTACCGGGATTTTGGATTTCCTGAATTGAATAATTACCCATCCTGCAATTCAGGCCGCTGGGATCTGGATCTACCACCTGCCAATATCTGTGACGTGTTTTTTGATAGTCACCTTGGGCGTTGGGCTGCGGGAGTTCAACTTTAGGTGTTGTTTGCGGATTTGACTGCTGTTTGTTAGCTTCAGAATTTGATGTCATAAGAAGGAAGAAGGAAGAGGGAAGAAGGAAAAAGGAGAAGGAAGAAGGAAGAATGCATAGGGAATAATCATTGTAGGGTGCGCACTGCGCACCTTACTAATAGTTGCAGTTGTAGGGTGCGCACGGCGCACCTTACTAATAGTTGCAGTTGTAGGGTGCGCACTGCGCACCTTACCCTA
>JBOFTL010000163.1:0-8345 GCA_051652045.1 Microcoleus sp.
ACTTTCCCTGACGAGGAGGGGACATCGCGCAAATTTCGTAAGCCCCGAAGCTACCGCAAATGGGATTTCGCCAAAGTGGTGTGTAATTTTTCAGATCGTCAAGAGTAATTATACTTCGATTTTTCGCCAGAGCGCTGCCGATCGCCCGCGCGAGATTTTCGGTATAAAAACTTGCAGGATTGCTAGCTATCATCTGTAATGTCAGTCCAGACTTGCCCGAAGGCGCACCATACCCTGCTGGCTGCTTTGCTGCAAATTTGACTTCGGCTGCTGCTGGCAACAGCCGCAAACAAGATATTGAGAAAACAAGTATAAATTAGCACTCTTGTTTTGAATTTTGACAGCATCTTTCCCCCGCTCTGCTAGCTGATAGGACAGTAAAAAGTTAATGACCTCAGTCTAAAGACATAGATTGAATTTTACTGCTGAAAATCGCTATTAACAGGTACTAATTTAATTTTCCCATCGGTTCAGTCACTCCGCTAGTTTAGTTAAATAAACTACAATCTCCATGCCCCTACGGTCAAATTTAACTATTAAAAAGTTTTATAACTAAAAGTGTTGCAGCCCTTTGGGAAGGATGTTAGTATGGCTACTTAAATAATTAAATCTTTTTTTAAGAAGCATCTTTGCTGCCAAAAGATAAGCTCACACAAAAATCTCGATCGACCTTATGAACGCAGAAAATATCAATACATTCGTCCCCGGAGTAAGCACTAAAAACAGCACCAGCAGGTTGCTACCTGGTGCGATCGAGAAAACATTAAGCCCCAGAAAAATTAGAAATGTTGCGCCCGCCATTTCCACACCAAAAACAGCCACAGCATTAGCGGAACGGGCAGCGAACCCAAATTTGCACCAGGAAAAAGTTAGCATCATCATGCCGGCATTCAATGCCCAAGATACAATCGGCGAAGCGATAGCCTCCGCCCTCAGCGGCACTCACCGGAATCTAGAAATTCTAGTAATTGACGACGGTTCCACTGATGGCACAGAAAAAATTGTGACCGGCATGGCGCGGCAAGATTCGCGCATTAAGTATCACAAAAACCCCAAAAACTTAGGAGCATACAAGTCTCGGAATGTCATGCTCGCATTAGCAACCGGAAAATTTGTCGCTTTTTTAGACAGCGACGATACTTGGGAACCCAACAAATTAGAACAATGTTTGAACCTCTTAAAAAAGCACCCAGAAGTTAAAGCAGTCGGTCATGCCCTGCGCTATTTAGACAAGCGAGGTAACAAAGTCAGTTACATCCCTGTCTATCCTACAGATCGAGAAGAATTGCAGAACGTTCAACAAAACGGCGCGCTTCCTTGGGTGTTTCCCACAGCCTTAGTAGCAGAAAGAGAAGCCATCCTAGAAATCGGAGGATTTTTAGAAGATTGGAAAGTAGCAGCAGATACTGAATTCATGATTAGACTAGCTCAAAAGCACGGGATGCTAGCTACAAAAGAGCCTTTAGGAAACTACCGAGTTTTGGGCAACTCTTTAACCGATAAATATTGGTTCAACAAGCGTCTGGCTATAGACTGCGTTAAAGAAAACCAACAGCGCAAGCTGCGCGGTGAATCAGAGCTTACATTAAGCGAATACCGAGACATCTTTTTCCACAATTTGCCACTGTTGAAAAAACTCAACAAGTTAAGAGAGATTGCGGCAACTCGCTTTATGAGAAAAGCTGGAGAAAGCTGGTTAAACCGAGAGATTTTGCCGACTCTAGTTTACGGAATTGCCACAACAGCGTTGAATCCTCAAGCCACCATACTCAAAATTCAGTGGATGAGATATCAGAAGCAAGTCAATCGAAAATATACTTAATTGGTTGTTGGCTCGAAGATCGTAACAAAAACATTTCTTAGCGCAGACTTAAGTCCGCCGCGATGTTGCCCGAGAAAGGTCGCACTGCGAACTAACTCGATTCTGAGAGTTTAGGCTTGAGGCCTCGATTTTTGAGTGGCGATGCCTCAGCCTTAGAACGTGACATACTCCCACCACTAAGGAATGAGAATTAAATAACTTGCATTTTTTGTAGGTTGGGACCGGGAACGAACCCTCCGCAACGCTTGGCCCAACACCACCCTCGAACGTTGGGCCCCGCGTTGCGGAGGGTTCATGCTTCAACCCAACCTACGGAAGTTATTTAATCCACGATCCTAAGCGGAGTACCGCTAAGCGTGGGGGATTCTAATTCATGGTTCATCGAAGTCTACTTGCTATCTCAAGTTGCCCATCACCATGTTTGCAATCTGCAAATCTTTATACACCACGACATCGTTAGACATTACTACGTTGAACGACGGGGCTTTCAACCCAAATTTTCGGTAAAAATTGGTTCTTTGCACAAGTCCTATAAAATTTGCTGCCCTCGTGCAACGTCTCAAAGCCTTGACTAGAGAGCGATTCGCTTCAAAAATCACCTCAGCAAACCAACTGCGATCCCCGCCTGGATGGTTGTCACCCCCTAGGGTCGATCGCCTTCATTTCCAAAACCTGTTATATTAATTCTACGTAAGTAAGCTCAGTGCAGTTTCCAGATCGGGAGTCCCACAAGTAGTGGAAAATACGGGCTAAGTCCCAATTTTCCCCCTTGTTCCCTACCCTGTTCTCCTGCTATATTTTTCTGACTCAAGAAAAAGTTATACTGACCGGACTTATGTACAACCTCGCTCGTTTAGGGTGCGCGTCCCGCACCTTAGCTGACAGAAATTACGCAAAACTTTGAGATGTAAGATTGCGCCCGCAACGCACCTTACAGTTATAAGTAATGTGTCCCACAATATGAATGCGTGAGTTCCTTTAGAGGTAGCTACACAACTTCAGAAAGTTAAAGTTACAGTTAGAAAGCAGCAAAGCTTTCAACGCAATTTCCAGGGTGTAAATGTGTAACTCAACTTTAGAGAAATGGAATTTCCGATTTTTTATGTAAGAACAGTCCGGAATATACATAATTGGAAGTGAAGCTATAAGAATGTTGACTTCCAGACTCTCGGCAACCGTTACTTACCCCAGGCTGACTTCAGGTCGAGTTAATTTTGTCCGATCGCACGAAAAAACTAGAAACAGCAAAGGCAAAATTTTTGCAGGTTTTTTGTGGCATCAACGACACAGCCAGCTACACAAAACAGGGGGGCTGGAAAGCAAAAGCTTTACCGCCTTTTTCTTTACCAATAAAAAGGTATCTGGCTCGAAGCCTAACAGCTCAAATTTATCCGGCCACATCGCATTCGATCGCAGTCGGTACGTTTTACAGTCGGCAATTTTCAGCCGCAGCGGAAATTCCTTACTTTCTCGGTATTTAATCCAGGGACCATATGTGGCGAAGATTTTACTTCGGCAAACAACTACTAAATTACACCTAACTCAAGTTATGAACAGCGTAAAAGTCAGTGTCATCATTCCTGCCTTCAATGCAGCCGACACTCTGGCTGAGGCAGTTGCTTCTGTACTCAATGGTACCCACGAGAATTTAGAAATTTTAATAGTTGACGATTGTTCGACAGACGATACTGAGCCAATTGCAGCCCAATTGGCAAGCGGTGACTCCCGAATTCAATACCGCAGAAATCCCGAAACTTACGGCGTTTCTAAGTCGAGAAATTTAATGATCCAGCAAGCAACAGGTGAATACGTAGCATTTCTCGACAGTGACGATACCTGGGAACCTAACAAACTGGAAGTTTGCTTGAAAATGCTTGAAGAAAATCCAGATGTCAAAGCAGTCGCTCACGCTTTGCGCTATTTGGACAAATACGGCAAAAAGTTGAGCTACGTTCCGACATATCCTACTACCAAAGCCGAAATGCAGGCGATTAAGGAAACAGGTGACATTCCCTGGGTTTTCCCCTCTTCAGTCGTGGTAGACAGAGAAGTGCTGCTGAAAGAAGGTGGTTTTGCCGAGGATTGGCAGGTAGGAGAAGATACAGAGTTATTTACCAAAATCGCTCAAAAATACGGCTTGTTGGCTGCAACTGAACCTCTGGGAAATTATCGGATTCAAGGTAACTCTCTAACGGACAAACACTGGCTGAAAAAACGCATCGCTTCTGATTGCGTCAAGGAAAATCAACTGCGCAGGTTGCGGGGAGAAAAGGAGCTATCGCTTGACGAGTACGAAGAGTTATGCTTTAAGAGTTTGCCTTTTTGGCAAAGACTCAACAAATTTAGAGAAGTTTTGGCACTTCACTACATGAGAAAGGCCGGACAAAGCTGGCTGAATCGCGAGGTTGTGGGAACTCTGCTTTACGGTATCGGCACTACTTTGCTGAACCCGCAAGCGAGTGTGAATAAGTTTAAATGGATGAAGTACCACGAACGAACAGTAGGTAGTTGAGAGTTGAGAGTTGAGAGTTGACATCATACAGATTGACAATTGACATTGAAGATTCGAGTGTTGACAGTTGACAATCGATCGTGAAAAGGTAACAGTCGATCGTTGACAGTTGACCTGGGACAGTTGACAATTAAAAGGTGACAGTCGATCGTTGACAGATGAAGCGCGATGTTTTTGGTCGGTTGACAGTTGACAGATGAATGAATCGCGATGTTTTTTAATCTGAATGTATGGACTGGCAAGAAGTTTCTGGCAACTGGGTATTAATTCCTTCCAAACCAACTGCGATCGTGCATTTTCTCGGCGGTGCATTTGTAGCTGCGGCACCGCAGCTAACCTACCGCTGGCTGTTAGAAGCTGTGGCCGGGAGAGGGTATGCAATAATAGCAACGCCTTTTGTCAATACTTTAGATCACATTGCGATCGCCCGCGAGGTCCTGAATAAATTTGAAAATGCCATCTACCGCTTGAAGGCTAACAAACGCTTGCCGCAACGGTATCTCCCCATTTACGGCATGGGACACAGCATGGGGTGCAAATTGCATTTGCTGATCGGTTCGGTGTTTGATGTAGAAAGGGCCGGTAATATTTTGATTTCTTTCAATAATTATGCAGCTTCCGAAGCTATCCCGATCGTCGAACAAATTTCACCCGTATTTAATGTAGAATTTACTCCTTCCCCCCAGGATACCAACCGCCTCGTCAGGGAAAGTTATCAAATTCAGCGCAATCTTTTAGTTAAATTTAGTGGCGACACGATCGACCAAACTTTGCTGTTGACCAAGATTTTACAACAGCGATTTCCTGACATGGTAACAGTTCAAACTCTGGCAGGCAACCATCAAACGCCTTTGGGCCAAGATGTTAGCTGGCCTGTAGGTCAAATTTTTACGCCTTTAGATGCGATCGGACAGTGGGTTAAACAAGAAGTATATCGAGAATTAAATCAATTAAAACGGACAATTCTGTTGTGGCTGAACCCTTTATCGCGAGTTTGATAAGTAGAAGGAAGAAGGAAGAAGGAAGAAAAGCGGGCTAGTAAGCTTTTCGATCGAACAAGATTTTATACCAATTTTAAACGAAATAATAGTGTTCTTGTCCCCCCCCTTTATAAGGGGGGGTTAGGGGGGGTCAAAGACTGAGATGTTACCGTCCGAATCCGTGTTCTTCCTTCTATTTAAGAGTAGAAAGTCCAGCAGCCGATTCAATCAATTCTAAAATCCGATCGTACTCAAAGTTATCGAGAGCGCTAGCGATTGCTGAGGCCAGCGCATCATTCTGAGTGCGGATGGGTTCGATCGCCAATTCCATTGCATTAGGATCTCCGATAATAATAGCCCTTTTTAGGTTTTGCAACCATTGAGTTGGTAAAGATGCGATCGCTTCCACAGACAATACATTTTCCTCCTCTGCTGTAACAGCCTCTTGTGTCTGAGATTCCTCATAAATATAACGCACTCCTAAATGCTGACTCATCGCAGCAAACAATTCAGCTTCCCGAAAAGGCTTGCTCACGCAATCATCAAAACCCGCCGACAATATCGCCCCCCGTTCCTCCTTAAACACGTGGGCGGTTAAGGCAATAATTGCCATCGCTTCTCCTTCGAGTTTGGCGCGAATTTGTTGCGTTGCTTCGTACCCATCCATCACCGGCATTCGCAAATCCATCCAAATTAAATGCGGTTTCCAACTGTCTAAAATCTCCAACGCTTCTAACCCGTGTACCGCTTCTTTCACCTCAAAGCCTAACGGTTGCAGTAACTTAACCAAAAGTTGGCGGTTTTCCCAACCATCTTCCACCACCAATAAGCGATAAATTGGTTGTTCGCCGGCCAATCCGATAACCCGACGCTGGGGTATAGTGGCTTCTACCTCTGCTTCAGCAGCGATAGTTACTTGAATGTCAAAAGCAAACGTCGTTCCCTCATCTAGTACCGTGCGAACTAAAGTTAAGTCACCCCCCATCAAACGGGCAAAGGCGCGACTAATTGATAAACCTAAACCCGTGCCTTCTTGAAATCCCCGATTTGTTTTACTCTGTACAAACGGTTCAAATAAATCTTCAATCTCTTCAGGAGGAATGCCGCAGCCAGTGTCTTGAATTTCAAAATTTAATTGGTAATTAGTAATTGGTAATTCGTTATTAAAACTATCTGGTTCAGTTGTTATTTCCGAGGTTTCAGGAAACTTATCGCATAACTCTTGTGAAGCAGGCATCACGTCTGAATTTAAATTTGTTTGTTGCAGGGAGTTGCTAGCAATTCCCACTCGGACTGTTACGCTACCTCGGGTAGTAAATTTGAGTGCATTACCGATCGAGTTAATCAAAATTTGGCGCAATTTCCGCTCGTCGGTACGCAAATATTGCGGAACTTCCGGACTGCGTTCAAACTTTAGAATTAAGTTTTTTGAGGCTGCTTGAAGTTGAAACATTTGCTCGATGCTATCCAACAAATGATAAAAATCGAAAGATTTTTCAATCAGTAACGTCCGTCCTGAATCAATTTTAGACAAATCGAGAATGTCGTTAATTAATGATAGCAAATGTTCCCCACTGCGCGCGATCGTATTGAGATTTTCTTGTTGGGATGGGGAGAGAGATTTATCGTATTTTATCAATTGAGCGAAGCCGAGAATCGCATTCAGCGGAGTTCGCAATTCATGGCTCATAGTAGCTAAAAAAGTACCCTTGGCTCGATCGGCCGCTTCAGCCGCTTCTTTTGCTTCCAACAATTGAGCGGTACGCTGTCGCACTCGTTCTTCTAAATCTTGGGCTTGTTGTTGCAATTGCTCTCGGGATTCTTGCAGTTCGGCAGTGCGTCGATCGACCCGAATTTCTAACTCGGCATTTGTTGTTTCTAGGTCAGCAAAAGCGATCCGCAACCGTGTTGCCATTTGGTTAAAAGACTGTGCTAAAACTGTTAGTTCTTGCGTTCCTTGTAACTTTACTTGTTGGTCGAGTTCGCCACTAGCAATTTTCTGACTCGCTTGACTGAGACGGTGAATCGGTTTGCTAATCCATAGGGATGTCAACAAACCGAGTAACGTGGATGCAAATAGTGCGGCCAAACATAAAAGAATTGTGGTGCGCTTGTTGGCATAAATTTGTGCCATAAAGTCGGATTCTGGCACGACTACTACAATCAACCAATCCAGACCTGACTGATCGATAAAGGGTGTAATTTTTACCCAGTAAAGCCGATCTTCAATTTCAAAATTTAGCTGAATATTTTCTGTGATTTGATTTAAATTACCGTACTTCTGCTGTAAATATTTGGCAGTCGATCGAATCAATAGCTCTTTGCTATTCACTGCCAAAAGTCGTTGGGGTTTGGCTTGTTCCTTAATAAATGGCTGTTCGGATGTGGAACTAGCTACCAGCATTCCATTGCGTTCTACGATATAAGTCTGACCCGTTAAACCTACTTCTAAAGTACCCAAAAATTCACTAATTTGGGATAAAGATAAATCGACAGCAGTTACTCCCAAAAGCTTATTTGGGCGATCGTACAAAGGTACTCCTTCAGTAATTGCCAGTTTAGAAAAGTCAAAATAAGGGTAAATTTCACTCCACGCACTGCCAGATGCTTTGACGGGGGCTGTATACCAAGGTCGAATCCGCGGATCGTAGTTTGGTTTGCGCTTCAATAATTTAGTGCGATTTCCTTGACGGTCAAGGGCATAAGTTGTGTAAACATACTTTGTAGATTGACCGGAGATTATCAGATTTAATTTACCGTCGTCTAAGCGGTGAATGCCAACGAAATCTTTTTGTTCACTACCGAATTGGATGTAAGTGACTGAATCGAATGCTTGAATTTGATGCCAGAGGTGCTTTTGTAGCTGAGGATAATTCTGTAAATTGATGTGACCTTGACCGATCGCATTGATATTGATTTGATTGATTAAGCGGGGCGTTTCCGTGTAACTCTGGAGGGATTGGAGAATGCGAGAACTCACTTCGCGCATCAAACGTTCTGCCAATTCATTGACTGCTTGCTGTCCGTTTCT
>JBOFTL010000164.1:0-1500 GCA_051652045.1 Microcoleus sp.
GCTGCATCCAGCTTCACGACTCCTGCCGGAGATTACACGATCGCGGTTGAAATAACTTACACCGACACAGATCGCCCGATCGAGCGTTTTAGCGTACCCATCACAATTTTGGAATTCCCAGAAGTGCCGACCGTCACAGATAACAACGGAACTCGAACGCTGACTTGGCCGGGTGGGGGATCTCTAGCCATGCCAACCACGCCAGATGGCAACGGGGATGTCTCGATCGTGGCTACAGCGCCAACGACACCGACAAGTGATTCGTATATCAGCTACTTTGTCACACAAATCCGATCTGACGGATCGCGTGGTCAAACATTTTCGTTTATCAATACCTTTACTGTTGATTCCACTCAGTTTTCAGCAACAGGCGTTACAGCGCTAGAGATCATATACGAAACCCAAAGTGGGCGGCGCTTCGAGTACACACTGACGTTCTAGCGATCGCTGGTTCTTTTGGAGCTAGCGATCGGGGGCATCATAAAGCGGCATCTACCGGAAAAGACATGACACTCACATTTTATCCAGACCCCGCACAGGCGTACCAGGAACTGTCGTCGGCAATTCCAGAAGGGCAGAAGTACACTCAAGAGGGCTTTGACTATGAAGGAAAACCGACGCGGCGGGTAGAAGATATTTATCCAGGCGTTCCACTGTTCGACGAGAGTGGGGCATCCGCCTGGCATGTCGGCCAGGGAAATTTGAGCAATTGCATGATTTTAAGCGATTTGGCGGCCATGGCTTCCTCGTCTAATCCATACACGATCGAGGACATCATTTATCCCAACACGGTATCCCCGATCGGTCTCTACATGGTGAGCATTGCCGATGGCTTAGATCGGAAATGGTTCCCGATCGATAGCTTCGTCCCCACAAATAACGACAGACCGATTTATGCGAGGGGTGTTGATGGGACAACCATTTGGCCCGGTTTGATCGAAAAGGCCGCTGCGACACTGAAAGGAAACTCCTACGCAAGCCTGGACTCTAAGGTCATCCAGTCACCTAATTTTTACTGGGTTCCCTCCGTCAACACCACCTGCACAACCTTTGAGGAAATCTTAGCAGCGGTGCAAATGGGCGGCTATGGTCGTGTTGTATTTAGCAAACGGACAGATGCAGCAGGAGTTGAAATTAAAACGCCTGGAATTGTTTTAGATCATGCTTTTGGTCTTGTTTCCGCATTGCAAGTGGGTGAGCACAGGGTTCTCAGACTAAGCAATCCCTGGATTGGAGGCAATGACTATGCGAGTCCCTTGTACGCTGATGACGCGCCATTCTGGGCAGAAAATGGATTACTCGATAAAGTCGTCGAAACGACAAAAGGGGGAGAATTTTGGCTCTCGTTGGAAGAATTTAAGCAGCTCTCAGGTTCTCTATGGTCAAGCCAAATGCGTATCCCATTGCCACATCCACAGCTTCCCCACTCGATCGCGTTCGATGCTGAATTTACTGATGCAAATGCCGTCGTCGGTAACTGGCCATCGGTGAAAAGTCTAC
>JBOFTL010000165.1:0-15959 GCA_051652045.1 Microcoleus sp.
GAAATCCCGATCGAACAACAATGATCAAAATCGCAGTAATTCTCCCTGTTTACAATGAAGCTAACTGCATCAAACAAACCTTGGTCAGAATTTTAGAATTTTCTCAAAAAAATCCTGATTACAACTTTATTATTGTCAATGATGGCTCCACGGACAACACGCTAGAAATTATCGAAGATCGACTTACAGCTTTAGCAATACCTCAAATTAAACTAATTTCTTACAACAAGCGTCAAGGTAAAGGATATGCGGTGAGAAAAGGTGGTGAATCAGCAGATGCTGACTGTATTTGCTTCATGGATGGCGACTTAGCTTACTCCCTGGAACATCTCAAACCATTAGTCGAACAATTAGAAAAATTTGATGTCGTAATTGGTTGCAGAAATCTCGATCGCGCAAATTTCCGAAATCTTACGTTACTTAGGAAAATTGCCGGAAAAATCTTTAATTTAATTTCGCGATCGATCCTGAATCTCAAGTATAGAGATATGCAAGCCGGACTTAAAGGATTTAAAAAGCACGCCGCCCGAGAAATCTTTAAACGACAAACACTTACGGGATTTTCCTTTGATGCCGAACTGCTATTTCTTGCTAAAAAGAAAGGATATAAAATTGGTGAGATTCCTGCCAAAATTTCACAGCAACACCTCTACAAATCTTCGCGAGTTAATATCTTCAAAGATTCTTTGAAAATGTTGGCGTGTTTGCTAAAAATAATTTATAACGATCGAACCGGTTTGTATGAATAAAAATCAGTTTATTTTGTTAAGCTTCGACATCGAAGAATTTGACATTCCCGAAGAATACGGTCAACCGCTGGCAGATGATATCAAATTTGAGATGTCTCGCCGAGGATTGTCAAAGATTATAGCACTTTTGGAAGAATTAGAAATTGCAGCAACATTTTTCGTGACAGCTAACTACGCACTGCACGATCGAGATACAATTAAACAGTTATCCAAAAACCATGAAATAGCTTCTCACGGCTTTTACCACTCTCGATTTTGCCTCGAAGATTTGCAAACATCCAAACAAACTTTGGAAACAATCACCGCTAAAAAAGTTACCGGATTCAGGATGGCAAGACTTCAGCCAGTTGACGACATGGAAATAGCAAAAGCAGGCTACGAATACAACTCATCAATGAATCCTACCTACATCCCCGGCAGATACAACAATCTATCCCAACCCCGAACAGCATATTATACAGATCGACTGCTCAACCTGCCGATTTCAGTTACTCCTGCAATTAGATTTCCCTTATTTTGGTTGAGTTTTAAAAACTTCCCCCTCCCAGCAATCCAATTAGCAACCAAGTTAACTCTAGCAACAGATTCTTATCTAAATATCTACTTTCATCCGTGGGAGTTTACCGATATCTCTCAATTTAAACTACCGGGATACGTCAAAAAGCATTCTGGGAAAACAATGGTCGATCGACTGAAAAAATACCTGATATTTTTGAAAAAACAAGGTCAATTTATTACTATCTCCACCTTTAAGGATAACTATAGCGATAACATATAGAATGCCGCAAGTCATGAGATAATTTCCATCAACCCTCAACTATCAACTATCAACCCTCAACCCTCAACCCTCAACCCTCAACCCTCAACCCTCAACTATCAACCCTCAACTATCAACTATCAACTATCAACCCTCAACTATCAACTATCAACTATCAACTATCAACTATCAACTATCAACTATCAACTCTGATATCTATGAAATTCAAACCGATCGAATCTTTTAGAAATCAAACAGGATTAAATCAAACGCTAATTTTAGCAGCAATTTTTTTTATAATAGTTTTAGCCTTTAGCTTGATTCGCTATTACAGCTTTTTAGCAACCTACGATTGCGGACTCTTCAACCAAGTATTTTGGAACAGCGTTCGCGGCAAACTATTTGAAAGTTCCCTATCTTCAGCAGCATCCAGCGATTCATTAATCGAGAGAAAACTATCCTATCCATTTTACATTCATTTAGGACAACACTTCGTCATCGACTTTGTACTTTGGATGCCGATTTATGCTTTATTTCAATCCTCCATCACCCTGATAGTTTTGCAAGTAGCTTTAATTGCAGCAGCAGGAATCGTGCTGTATTTTTTAGCAAGACACTATCTATCCGTACCAGTATCGATCGCGATCGTTGCCAGCTATTATGGAGCAAACGGGATTATCGGCCCGACGCTAGGTAACTTTTACGAACACTGCCAACTTCCGCTATTTCTATTTAGCTTATTGTTAGCCTTGGAAAAACAAAAATGGGTGTGGTTTTGGGTTTTTGTAGCGCTAACTTTAGGAATTCGTGAAGATACCGGAATTAGTTTATTCGGCATCGGGGCTTATTTAATAACCAGCCGCCGCTATCCGCGAATTGGCATAGCTTTGTGTGCGTTAAGTTTTAGCTATGTGGCACTGATTACTAATACAGTAATGCCGATATTCTCTGATGACAATTCCCGGCTTTACTTAGCTAGTTATTTTAAGAAGTTTCTCAAAACAGAGAATCCGTCAACATTGGAATTGTTGTGGGCAATTATTACCCAACCTCAAATTATAATTCAAGTATTTTTAACAGATATCATCAGGCGAATTAGGTTTATTTTAGGTTTGTGGCTTCCCCTAGCATTTGTCCCGGCAATTTCGCTACCAGCTTGGATTATGTCTAGCTTTCCGCTAGCAGTTTTGCTGCTGCAAGTAGCCAATAAATCTGCCACTTCTATCAACACTCGCTACACCCTAGGCGTAATTCCACTGTTAGTATACGCAGTAATTTTATGGTGGTCGGAACATCCAGAAAAATTCAAGCCGAGGCTGCATCGGTTTTGGATGGGATGTATTGGATTGTCGCTATTCTTTACCGTGACTTCCAATCCAGATCGAGCTTTATATTTTCTTACACCTTATTCTTTAAATCCTTGGGTTTATCAATCATTAACTACCCAATTGGCACACGCAGCAGACTTACAAACCGTGTTAAAATTAATTCCCCAAGATGCTAGCGTTTCCACCAGCGGTTACATAGTTCCTCACCTTTCCAACCGCCGCAATATCATTCGGTTAGAAGTCATGCAGATGCTAGATAAAACAGGAAATAAAGTTGATATTGATTATGCAGTATTAGATTTGTGGCAGTTGCAACAGCATAACTTAAAAATGCCAGTCGATCGGGGTCGGGTGAGGGCGGGAGTGCGGTTTACAGATGCAGCGCTACAAAACGGAACTTACGGAATTGCTGAAGTATTGGATGGAGTAGTTTTGGTTCAAAAAGGCATCACTTCTCGATCGGAAGTTTTGTCTGCTTGGTCTAAATTGCGACAAGAAATTGAGCCGTTGATGAAATAGTTGGTAATGGGTAATTGGTAATTGGTAATGGGTAATTGGTAATTGGTAATTGATAATTCTCCCAATCTCCCAATCGAAAAATCCAACAATCCAACAATCCAACAATCTAAAATCTAAAATCTAAAATCTCCCCCTGCCCCTCTCAATTTATCCGCAGAGCTGCATATTCTCCCAGTTGACGCGATATACTCCGAAATAGAAGCGTATAACCTTTTGAAAAATCCCAAGGCTGGAGCCATGACATCCTATGCAACCTCTACAGCAAGAGCCGAGATGAGCGAGATCCGGCGCTTGAAAAACCTGCTACCCCCAGAATTGCAAAGTTGGGTCACGGTAGAAAAAACCATAGAAGTAAATCCCACCCTGATCCGCAGCGAAGAAATCGGCAAAGATCAGGTAGAAATACAAATAGACCTGATTCGCTGGGAAACTCTAGCAACCGATCAGCGCAACTTGCTGTTTTGGCACGAAGTAGCGAGAATTCAAAATGACACGATCGCCCGCGACGGTTGGGAAATGGCAGCTTTAGCAATCGGGCTCGGTGGCGCTGTTGGAGAACTTTGGGTGCAAGACGGCTTGCTGCTGGTATTAGCCCTGGGTCTGTGCGGCGTCTCCGGCTGGAGGCTGTACCAAAAAAATAACGGAGAGAAAAGTTTAAAAGAAGCGATCGAAGCTGACGAAAAGGCGATCGCCCTGGCTACCCGCTTCGGCTACACTTTAGCAAACGCCTACAAAAGCCTCGGTAGCGCCTTAAAAACTTTGATCGAGCAAACTTCCAAAAAACAACAGCGCGCCAAATACGAAGCACGCCTTCAAGCCCTCAAACGCAACGCAGCCAAAGCCAAAGCCAAAGTCAAACCTCTGGGCCGCGAAACAACATCGCAGTCGGAGAACATCTACAACTCCTGAAGCCAAGGCGGGCGTGCAACTAGCCCAGGAAGTTCGCTTGCTTGCTTGGCAGCAAACGGATTTGCTGGGCCTCTTATATACTGCCGTTGCCAGCTTGCGATCGCACAAATCTTGATAGATGATTCTTTATATTCCAACAAACTCAAGACTTCTGGCTTCTACCATCGAAATATGAAGTTTCTGTAAAAACCAGCCTTTTGTTAAAAATAATATTTGTTAAAAGTAGAGCGGCTGAGACAGAATAGGCTAAATACCATAGCTTGAAATTTGACATCCAGACTTCATGGTCAGCCAAACCCCAGAGGCGAATTTTCGGGTAACGTACTCGGACGAAATTCCTTTCGTTCACATACCCATACGCTTGAGCATTCTCGAAGCCGTAAACTTCAAAACTACTTGCCAGCAACTTTTCAGTGAAAATACTGTTCCCAGCAAAATAGTTCTCGACTTTAGCGAAACTACATTCATCGACAGTAGCGGGATTGGCGCTTTAGTCAGCAATCTAAAATTTGCCAAGCAGCGAGGCTGCGATTTAGTGCTGCGCAGCATCAAACCGCAAGTAATGGCTGTGTTTGCGTTAACCAGCTTGGATCAAGTGCTGACGATCGAAAAAACTGCCGCCCCAGAGGTTCCATCAGAACCCAACCGTGCAGACAATCAGTTACCCGTCACCCACCCTTCCATACGATCGTGGGTAAAACGCACGATCGATGTCGTAGGTGCCATAGTCGGTTTGATCATTACGGGAATTTTGTTCGTCCCCATAGTCGCAGCCATCACAATCGACGATCCCGGTCCGATCTTTTTCGGTCAAACTCGCTGCGGTTGGATGGGCAGACATTTTCGGATTTGGAAATTTCGATCGATGTGTACCAACGCCGAAGCCATGAAATCCCAAATCCAAAACCAAGCCTCCGGCGCTTTTTTCAAAAATGACAACGACCCCCGGATTACCAAAGTCGGACGGATTTTGCGCAAGACGAGTCTTGACGAACTGCCGCAATTCTGGAACGTACTCAAAGGTGAAATGAGTCTGGTGGGTACTAGACCCCCTACCCCGGACGAAGTTGAGCGCTATGAAGTACCCCAGTGGCAGCGTTTGGATGTCAAGCCTGGAATGACTGGCGAGTGGCAAGTCAACGGCCGATCTCAAGTGCGCAACTTTGAAGATGTCATTCAATTGGACTTAAAATACCAACAAAACTGGAGTCTCATGTATGACCTCAAACTAATCGTTAAAACTGTAACCATCCTGTTTCAGAAAAATAGTGGCGCTGTATAGGATTAATGACACAAGACAAACCAAAAGCCGAGTGGCACCTTCAGGTTAAAACAGATCTGGAGGCTTTAACAGAAGTTTTGGATGGGTTGGAAAATATAGTTTTGCCACTGCTACCTGGAGATTTGTGGTGGCAGTGCCGCCTGATTATCAACGAAGGTTTTACCAACGCTGTCCGCCACGCCCACCACGACTTGCCCCCTGCAACTCCTATCGACCTTGAGGTAGCAGTGTTTGGCTGTTACTTTGAAATCAGGATTTGGGACAGAGGCCAACCCTTTAACCTGGAAGCAAAACTTCACTCGCTCTTACAAGAACAGCGCGATCCCTTGGACAGAGAAGGAGAAATGGGTTTGATCTTCATGCACAAGCTAACGGACGAACTTCACTATACCCGTACAGAAGACCGTCGCAACTGTCTGCTGATGCGCAAGAATATTACCTGAGGGCATTAGGCTCTCAGGCTGCAGAGGGAAGGCGACTTTTTCCGCGTCTGAGGTATCGACGCCGCCCCCTGCTATATTGTCTGGAATCCAAGCTAAATCCCAGCCAATTAACAGGGCGCAGCTTCCCGCTTTTGCGAGACAGGAAAATTTCCTTCAAACTAAATATTATGCGTATTTTGATTTATTCCTATAACTACTATCCCGAACCGATCGGCATTGCTCCCCTGATGACGGAACTAGCGCAAGGCCTAGTCAAGCGCGGCCACCAAGTTCGAGTTGTTACTGGAATGCCCAACTATCCTCAACGCCGGATTTACCCGCAATATCAGGGCAAATTCTACCTTACCGAAGAACACCACGGCGTTACCATTCAGCGCAGCTACTTGCGAGTCAACGGTCCCCATCCCAGCCTGCTAGACAGACTGCTGCTAGACGGCAGTTTTGTCGCTTCTAGTGCCGTTCAAGCCCTCAGAGGTTGGCGTCCCGACGTGATTTTCTCGACGATGCCACCATTACCGATTTGCGTTCCCGTTGCCCTTTACGGCTGGATTCGCGCTTGTCCGATCGTCCTTAACGTTCAAGATATCGTCTCGGAAGCAGCAGTTCGCGTCGGCTTGGTGCAAAAGAACGGACTGCTAGTTCGCATCGCCGACGCTTTAGAAAAACTTGCCTACAGTACCGCCAGCCAAGTTAGCGCGATCGACACCGGTTTTATTCCCAAGTTACACTCTCAGGGAGTACCTCCCGAAAAAATAGTTTGCATTCCCAATTGGGTTGATGTTAATTTCATCCGCCCTTTACCGAAGGAAAATAATCCCTTTCGTCAAGCTCACCAACTTAACGGCAAATTTGTCGTTCTCTATGCTGGAAATATTGCCCTAACTCAGGGTTTGCAAACTGTTGTTAAGGCAGCGGCTCGTTTGAAGCACATACCCGAAATTGCTTTTGTTATTGTTGGAGAATCCACCGCACTGGCTCGCCTCCAAAAAGATTGCGAAACTTACAAGGCTACTAATGTCATGTTGCTGCCCTTTCAACCGCGAGAAAAATTGCCTGAAATGCTAGCGGCGGCTGATATTAGCTTAGTGGTACAAAAGCGCCGGGTTACTAATTTTAATATGCCTTCAAAAATTCAAGTAATTTTGGCTAGCGGCCGGGCAATTTTGGCTTCAGTTCCTGAAACTGGTACGGCTCACAAAGCCGTGCAGCAAAGCGGTGGTGGAGTGACGGTACAGCCAGAAGATCCGCAAGCTCTAGCTGAGGCGGTGGAAGATTTGTATTTACATCCGGCTAAGGTGGCTGCGTTAGGTGAGCAAGGCAGAAATTATGCGGTCGAAAATTACGGATTTGAGGAAGCTTTGAATCATTACGAAGCTTTGTTTGCAGCAGTTACTACTAACCGTTCCGAGAAAATTTTAGAACCTCTGCC
Source organism: Microcoleus sp. (assembly GCA_051652045.1). Classification (GTDB taxonomy): domain Bacteria; phylum Cyanobacteriota; class Cyanobacteriia; order Cyanobacteriales; family Microcoleaceae; genus Microcoleus. The sequence goes on from JBOFTL010000165.1 coordinate 7,417, forward strand.
AAAGTAAGCGCGATCGATCGAATTAGTTCGTAATGAGGACTTTAGTCCTCCGAATTAGTTCGTAATGAGGACTTTAGTCCTCCGAATTAGTTCGTAGTGAGGACTTTAGTCCTCTATAATCCTGCGGATTCAAGTCCTCTCTACAAACCGTTTTTATTACTGGGAATCGATCGGACGCGATCTGATTCCTGAATTTTGCTATTAAAATATTGTGGAGCAAACTCCGAGCGCCTTCCAAGTTAGAGGACCGACAATTCCGTCAGCTTTGATGCGCTTGCTATTTTGAAAATTGATGACCGCCTGTTGAGTTTTCTGACCGAACCCGCCATCGGTATTTACCAAGTATCCATTAGCACCTAAAAGCCTCTGGAGGTAGCGCACGTCCTCATTTTGAGTAACGGCATCATTGCGTTGCAGTAGGGGAAAATAACGGCAAGAAGGTAATTCCATACGGGTTGAATTTGCAGTTTGCATGATTCGATTCTCCTTAAGTTGTTGGCGAACAGTTGAAATTTGATGAGATGCGGTAGGTATTAGGTGTTAGGTGTTAGGTATTAGGTGTTAGGTATTAGGTATTAGGTATTAGGTGTTATAAAAAACCTCAAGCCTCAAACCTCAAACCTCAAACCTCTCATGCCTTAACAGCCGAGAATTTCACAAGCCCCTAGAGCACTCCAAGTTTGGGTACCGACAATACCATCAACAAGAATTTGTTGCTGCTTTTGAAATTTGATGACTGCTTGTTCCGTTTTCGGGCCAAACATTCCGTCCGTAGCAATCGAATACCCTTTCTTATTCAGGAATTGCTGGAGGTAGCGCACATCCTCATTTTTAACGGGGTTCTCACTGCGTGCTAGTGTCGGCAAGGAATAACATAGAGGCAATTGAGCGTGAATGGAATTTGCAGTTTGCATGGTGGTTTAGATGTTTATACTACTGGTTGGCAAGTCATTTAAACTTGCTATTCCCCAGTTGTAGCTGCGGTGCAAATGGCTTTCACAGTCACTTTTTATAGTGACGCTCGGGTGGGGTAACTCAAATGAGTGACAGCGGGCAGAAGGTATAATTTAGAACATTGAATAGTAGGTAAGCTACCAAAAACGAGCTTCATTAATGGATTACTGGATTACTGGATTACCGGATTACTGCGATCCATTGGAGCGATCGATCGGGTTTTTAACTAACAACAGCAAATACTTCGCAGATTAGGTCTTTTACCAGCTATAATACCAGCGAAGTCGAAATCCCGCTATGTTTTCTGTAGAGAGCTTAGGGCGTTTTTTCTTTCCCCAGAGATACCCCGGCCTCCCTTAAAAAGAGGGAAGCAAGGCTTTCAAAGTGGGTCTTTTTAAGGGGAATCTGGATCTGAAGGAGAAGTTTGGAAACACGCTCTAGGAGGGTCCAAAAATCGGTTCGCGCAGCCGATTTACGATTTGCACTAACAACTGTCTGGGTCTAGACAAAATAATTAGCACCCAATTAACTTCAATTAGTTGTCAATTACGGGTGCAATAACTGCACGATTGCAATTGTTCCGCAGCTCTGAAAACTGAGGTAATGTACCATGTCATTGAAAAATCTCAGCAGGACGATCGCAAAAATATCTGGCAATATGCCCCTCCGTTTAGCTCTAACATTGCCGTTCGTGCTGCAAACTTTTGCCGTAGTAAGTATAGTTGGGTATCTATCTTTCAAAAACGGACAGCAAGCAGTTCAAAAACTTGCAGATAACTTGCAGACTGAAATTAGAAGTCGCATTCAAGAACACCTCACTAATTACTTAAAGCAACCTCACACCATCTCTCAACTTAACTCCGATGCAGCTCAACAGGGAAAACTCAAACCGGAAGATTTACAGGCAACTGAGCGCGACTTGTGGCATCAGGTAAAACTATTTTCTGCAGTACGCCAAATCTATGTAGGTACGAAAGAAGGTCAGTTTATTGGAGTTAGTAGAGAAGAATCCGGTCAATTAATTACCAGAATTACAGAGAATTTCCCCAGGCGTTCTTTTTATGCTTTAAATACTTTTGGAGATCGGACAAATTTGTTGCGTTTTGAACCAAATTACGACTTGCGAACTCGCCCTTGGTACACTGGCGCAACCGCTGCAGAATCACCGATCTGGACGGAAATTTATACATTTTCTCAAGGCGATTTAGGGATTACGGCCGCTCAGCCATTTTACGATAATCGAGGTGATTTTCGCGGAGTAATCGCAGTTGATATAGTTTTAGGCCAAATTAGCGATTTTCTCAAAAATATTAAAATTAGCCCGTCAGGCCAAATCTTTATTATGGAACGATCGGGCCTTTTAGTCGGCAGTTCGATGGAGGAAAAACCTTTCATTACTGGCCGAGATGGCAAATTTCAGCGCCTGTCAGCAGTTGACAGTACAGATCCCTTAACTAAAGCGGCCGCCCAACACATAATTGGCTCTTTCAATTTAAGACTTGTCGAACCGCCGCAAAAGCTGCAGTTTCAACTCGACGAGCGGTCTAATTTCGTGCATATTTTGTCCTACAAAGACAGCGTAGGACTCGATTGGTTGATAGTGATAATAATTCCAGAAAGCGATTTCATGGAGCAAATTAACAGCAACACCCGCAGCACTATTTTACTTTGCATCCTTGCACTAATTCTAGCAATAATTATTGGCAGTTTGACAGCTCGATCGCTCACTAAGCCAATTCTCCGGTTAAATGCAGCAGCTAAAAATATTGCTAAAGGAGAATGGAATCAAGAATTAGAGATCGATCGCGCCGACGAAGTAGGGGAACTAGCCAAATCTTTTACCAGCATGGTATCTCAACTGCAAAAATCCTTCGCAGTCCTCGAAGATAGAAATCAAGAATTGCAGCAACTCGACAAACTCAAGGACGAATTCTTAGCCAACACCTCCCACGAATTGCGCACTCCTCTCAACGGGATGATCGGTCTTGCAGAATCAATGATTGACGGTGCAACCGGAGATTTATCAGAAATTCAACAGCAAAATTTATCAATGATTGTCACTAGCGGTAGGCGATTGCACGAACTTGTCAACAATATTCTCGACTTTGCTCAACTAAAAACTAACAAGCTAGAACTCAATCTCAGAAGTGCGGGTTTGAGGTCGATCGTGGAAGTGATTGTCACAGTTTGTCAACCTTTAGTGGGTGAGAAAAATGTAAAATTAATTAATGCCATACCGGCCGATTTGCCGTTAGTTTTGGCAGACGAAAACCGCTTGCAACAAATTCTTTACAACTTAATCGGCAATGCCATTAAATTTACCCACTCCGGTACTGTAGAAGTGTCAGCAAAAATTGTTGCACCCGATAGCAATTGGGAGGTAAGCGAAGGAGAAGCATCACATTTATTGGCGATATCCGAAGGGCTTTGTTTGACACCAGATTTCCCGCAGTTACAGTCAGACTTCCAGGTAGCTATCACAGTTTCCGATACGGGAATCGGAATTCCTTTATCAAGTCTCGAACGCATCTTTAAACCTTTTGAACAAGCCGATGGTTCTACAGTCAGACAATACGGGGGAACGGGTTTAGGCTTAACGCTAGCCAAACAATTTGTCGAACTTCACGGAGGCAAAATATGCGTTGCTTCCCAAGTCGGCGTCGGTTCCCGCTTTACCTTTACTTTACCGCTTTCACCCGAAACAATTCACGATATCTCACCGGAAACAATTCAGGTTGCTGACGCAAAAATTAACAGCGTACCCAATCCAGATCTGACAGTTAAAACTATTTTAGCCGATCGAAGCGAGTTGCCCCAACCGACTGCTGTGGTGCCGCCTCCACAAATTAGGGTATTTGAAGCAGAAAATTTTAAAATTCTCATAGTTGACGACGATCCGATCAATTTGCAAGTTTTAAACAATCACCTTTCCCTGCAAAATTACACGGTCATCCAAGCACTCAACGGAGAACAAGCACTGTCGGCTTTAGAAAGCGAACAGCACTTCGATCTGATAATTCTCGACATCATGATGCCCAGAATGTCCGGCTATGAAGTTTGCGCCAAACTCAGGGAAAAATATCCCGCCTACGAGTTGCCGGTAGTCATGCTAACTGCCAAAAATCAGGTGTCAGACTTAATAACTGGATTTGAATTTGGAGCCAATGACTATTTAACTAAACCATTTTCCCGAGACGAATTGCTAACGAGAATTAAATCTCACATTAACTTATCCCAAACCAATCATGCCTACGGGCGATTTTTTCCAGATTCTTTTCTCGACTTTCTCAAAAAAGAAAGCATTGTTGATGTTAATTTAGGCAATCACGTCAGCAAAAGGATGGCAGTAATGTTTAGCGATATTCGCTCTTTTACTTCCCTTTCCGAAACTATGACTCCTCAAGAAAACTTTGATTTTGTTAATGCTTACCTGCGAGAAGTCAGTCCGAAAATTAGAGAACATCACGGCTTTATTGTCAAGTATTTAGGAGATGGCATGATGGCTGTTTTTCCCAACGGGGCTGACGATGCAGTGCAAGGAGGAATCGCAAAATTGCAACAAGTTCAGCAATATAATGCCTCGCGCGCCCAGAGTGGGTATCAACCGATTCAAGTCGGTGTGGGAGTGCATTTCGGTCACATGATGGTGGGAATTGTTGGGGAAGAGGAAAGAATGCAGGGAGATGCTTTTTCGGATAATGTTAACTTAGCGGCTCGTTTGGAAAGTCTCACGAAGATATATGGAGTATCGTTGGTAATTTCTGAGGAAGTTTTGGCAAATTTGAGCCATCCCGAACATTATCAAATCAGGTTTTTAGATAGAGTAGTTGTCAAAGGAAAAAAACAGCCGATTTCCATCTTTGAAGTCCTCGACGGAGAGACAGATGCGGTGCGGGAGTTGAAGTTGCAAACTCAGTTAGATTTTGCTAAGGGCATAGAACATTACCGACACCACGAATTGCGAGCTGCTAAAATCTGTTTTTATCAAGTTTTAGCAGCAAATCCTGAAGATAAAACGGCTGCACTGTATTTAGAACGAGTTAACCATTTGATAGAAAAGGGCGTACCGGAAAATTGGTCTGGGGTTTGGACTTTAACTCAGAAGTAATGCTGTAATAGCGTTCGATCGTCGCTTTGCGGCTGTCAAACAATTTGAGAATTGAATCTACCACAATTTCTGAGACGATCGGGTTAAAGTCGCTAATAAATTCATCGGCAGAAATATTTTCTCGAAACATTTCTTTGGCCCGATCGCACTGATAGCGCATCTCGTCAAAACCGACGAGTTTCACCATAAATGTTGCCAGCGGCGAGTTGTCTAAATCGGCATTAGAACTGCTTTTAGCCCGCCCGGATTCCAGCAAATTCAATACTTCTGCTTCTAGGTCTGTTTTCGGTTCGCAGGCTTTCTCTATTTCGGGGAAAAATTTTTCCAAGCGAAAGCCTTCAGAAACGAGATTGGGATTTTCACCCATCACCATTGCTAGAGAAACATCGATGCCAAAACCCGAAGACACAGCTTCTAACAGGGCGATCGCAGCTAGTTTGCATCCCAAATAAAGTCTGCCAACTTCTAGATTGTGTTTGGCGGTATTTTCCCACTGCTGATGAGTGCGATCGTCCGGACATCCGTCAAACTGCCGGAAAATTACCTCTGGATTGAGATAATTCATAAAGCCTTCCATCTTCAGCAAAGCCACTCGGTAATCGCGAACGGTGTAAAAGCTGCATCCAGTGAGATTGTGATTGGTTTCCGGTAGCAAGTTCCAAGTATTTGCCAAAAAAAGAGCAGAAGTTTGGTGGGCAAAACTAATGACATCGCGATTAGCCATTCGCACTGACTTTTTCACAGTTTCTTGGATTGTTTCGTTGGTTAAACTGAGATCGAACAGGCTGTTAATTGCTTGCAAGCGATCGTACAGGCGCTGACTTGCCGTGATTCCCCATTCAGCGGCACGAAACGGAATAGTTGCTTCTATACAGGCTGATATTTGCAGTAAATCCTCGCGTTTGATAAAGCTTTCTAGAGATTTTGTTGCTACCAAAGCACTGAGAAATTCGTTTTGTCCGGCAAAAGGATTCAGCACTTCCCCCGGTACAAAACCAAATACCATCATTACCATCTCGAAGGTAGAATCTGCTGGTAATTCTGAGGCATCTCTAATTTGTAGCTGTTTGTTAACTTCCTTAGTATAAGGAGTAATGTAGTAGCTGACGTTAAAACTAATGCTGCGATCGACCTGTACGTAGACGATATCGTGAAATAAAGCTGCCAAAACCTCGATCGGATCTTCACTTCCTCCGACTTCAAAAATATGATCGGGAGTGTGAAAAAATCGCCAGGGGCCAGTCATCGGCTGAACTATCAGTTCGGAAATTCGAGCTAGTTGAGTTGGATCTACTTCTGCCTGAAGCCGATCGCTCGCCCAAATCAGCTTTTCCAAACACTGCAAGTATGCTTCTTTGCTATCCATCGCAGTTTTTTCCAATAACGTTATACTCACTTCATCCACCTTATTTACTACTTTTTTCAGTAGATTTACCCCCGATCGAGTCGATTTTAGATTTTAGATTTTAGATTTGCGATTGGGAATTTTTAGATTGAGGATGGGGGATCAGACTATTTGAGATTTTAACTTTGAGATTTTCGAGGGGTCATTGGGGATTGAGAATTGCCAATTTAGCATGGGGTAGGAGGGCTTTTGATTTTTACAGCGCTCGCTGATGTCCTCAATTTCAAATCTACAATTGACAATCAAAAATTCTCTATCTACTCTATTTAAAACCTAAAATCTCAAATCTAAAATCTCAAATTCCGTCAGTGTCCGGTAGCCGATCGGCCATTTTTTCCTAGTTTAATTAGCACGAAGTATGACAGGCAAACTACATAAACCGCCAAACCTACTAAAGCTAAAAAGCCCAGAAATTGAGGATTGGTATTCGGATGAAACATTTCTTTGTAGAGCCAAGGTGGGTTCAGCCAAACGCGGCAAAACGGCTCGTCAATTATCTGAACTTGAGATTTAAAAGCACAGCTTAAGAAAAACATTTGAGCGATCGCTCCCAAAGTGCTGTAAACAGTAATTGCCCACCGCCAAGAGGTAAAAGCCAGCTTGAGAGGCGACTGCGGGCGATCGGCTATTTCTTCATTCAAATCCACCCAGAACCACAGACAAGCCGGAATCAAAAGCCTCGCCATCACCGAGGAAACAAAACTCAGCGGTAGCGCAGCAATCATCAGGTAAAGTGTAATAGCTAGCAAACTCGACACCCGCCAGTAAATCATTGACAAGCGGACGATCGCTTCAGCTTTATTAAGCACAGCCCAAATTAGCAGCACCAGCGGGATCGAAACTGTTAGCAGCACGGCCAACCGATAATCCATCCAAACTAACGGTTGAAACCAAGGCCCGTCAGCCACCAATAAAAGACTCAGCATCTTTGGGAAAATATACTCACTTATTTCTGACAGATTTTACTACAAAACCTCATAAAAATCAGCAACTGGTACATTTTTGTGAGGTTCCAGTTGCTGTTTGAGTTTATGTAGGAGAAGGGAAGAGGGAGAGGGCGAGAGGGGGGTAGGAGGAGAGGGGGGAGGCGGAGAGTGGGAGAGTGGGGGAGGGGGTGGGAGAAGAGGAAAGAGAACTGACAAATGACAAATGACAACTATCAACGTTCTAAGATCGACTGACAACTATCAACTCTTCCTTCTTCCTTCTTCCTTCTTCTTTCTTCCTTCTTCCTTCTTCCTTCTTCCTTCTTCTTTCTTCCTTCTTCCTTCTGACAACAGTCAATTGTCAATTGTCAATTGCTCTATTCGTCGTAGATGCGGCACTCAGCAGCTTCAGGATTGTCGTCACAATATTTTTCCAGGGAATTTTTAGGTTTTTGTTGTTTTTGGTGAGAAGCTTCAGCTTGCAATTCTTCAACCGCGTCCCAGGCGGCAGCGCATTCACCAGAGGCAGCTCCCTTGGCGTCGCAGACGGCGCGAGCGCTTTCGAGTTCTTGTTCAATTTTTGTTTCGATGTTTTCTGCGGGTGTAGTTGTCATATTCACCTTCATTAATGAAAAGGGTGTTTTTTTTTGGGTGAGAGTCGGCTTTTGAGTTGTCGCTTCGGTCTAGAAGCCCAGCTACTGCTAGCTGGAAATCTAGTGCTGCTGCTCTGTTATGTATAACTGCGCTAGCAGCGTTGCGTCCACTTCCCTGCAGAAGGCATTTCCCGCCGGCGGGTTTTAGCCTGCAAGTGCTACTTTAAGAAGTCGAGCCGACTCACATTTGTTGAAAACATACACGAACTTGGAGCGTCAAACTGTATTGCGATCGATCTTTTAAGATTTAGACAACAATTTGATTTGACATTTAACAAAGTTGTTACAGTGTATGTTAATTTATGTTAACACAAGCACCGCTTTCTCGGGGAATCGCTCGGTGAGGGTGGTGTAAAAGTTAGCTAGCTCGGCCCGAATCCCCACAACATATCGTTTACAGATTGGTGTGGGATGAAAGCCCGGTTGATTTCGGTGGGGAGGTTGACCGATTTCGCAGGACAGGGAAATCTTCACCACCGAAATCAACAATCTTTGAT
>JBOFTL010000166.1:0-7216 GCA_051652045.1 Microcoleus sp.
GCAACGATAGCAAGCCCGCCAGCATCCCCAATTGATGCTGCGGCAGCATGAAAAAAACAGCATCAAAATTCCACTTCAGCGTATGATCTAGCATATGCAACGTGTGGGCAATAGCTAGCACAAACGCACCAACACCCAACGCGCGCCGGTAGCGCAGCAGTGATGGCAAAAACTTGCTCGCCGGACGCGCCAACAGTGCTAGCATCAAGCACAATAGCGCTGCGTGGCTCGTGAAATCCACCATTTCATCAGCGCGCAACAGAGTCAAAAGTCCGATCGAAATTGTCACCCACCCGCCCATCCGAAACAGTTGACTGCGCCTGTGAGAACTCAATTTACCCGCAACAAAACCCACTCCCAGCATAGTTGGTAGCGTGCCCGATCCAAAAGCCAGCATCGTCGCCGCACCCCAAATCAGATTTCCCGTTTCTGCCGCCTTAATCTGTGCCGCGTAAAGAAAACCGCAGGGAATTAAACCCCAAAGCAAACCTAAAAATATCGGCATCCACCAATTTGTTTGTGCCGCCATTTTGTTCATTTCTCGTGCGATGCGATCGTGCGAAATTGGATGCAGCAATGGCAATTTGGGCAGCAATTTTGGTTTAATTTGTACTATACCAAACCACATCAGTAATGCGCCTGTCAAAAGTGCGATCGTCCTGCGCAATCCGCTACCAGTACCTGCTATTTGTCCGCCAGCAATTAATACTGAACCCAGCCCGCCAATTGCAGCACCTACTAAAGTGTAAGCAGCAATTCTTCCTAAATTAAGTAGCAAATGAAACCGGAAAGCAGTTAATTTATTTTTGCGGTTACTCGAGAGTGAAAATGCTACTGTCAGGGGGCCGCACATTCCGGCACAGTGTCCGAAACTGCCGAGAAATCCTAAAGCACTAATTAGCAACAGATCTAACATTTTGTTGTTTTTTTCTCAAATCGTCAGGCGATCGAGATATTGACACGATTGATTTTTGCTATTGCGCCCCGATTTATTGAGTCTTTACAAAAGTTTATCTCAGTCGATCGATTTTTGTCAAAAGACAAGCTGTCAAACTTTTGTGGGAATGATTTGGAAGAATGGCGATCCAGTAAGGGTTTGAGTTGTGCGGTAGATGTTTGATTAAGTGAATTTATGGATTGCATTCGGTCGATCGAGAGTTTTATTTGCTTGTGGGATAACCGTGGTTCCAATTTGTTGAATTTTACAGTGTTACAATCTGCATATAGCGAGTCTAAATGATTAATAAAATTTTCACCCCACCCCAACCCTCTCCTTAGTAAGGGGAGGAAGTAGGAGATAAATTGCACCAATGATTTAGGCTTGCTATAGATGGGAATAGATGGGAGCAGTTACATCCTAGGACAAAAGAGAGTGAAATTATGAACAACTGGCCTACTTGGTTTCCGAAACCTAATGCGTGGATGAGTGCAATTCTACTGATTTTACTCGTGAGGGGATTGGGAGTTATCCTCAGAATTATTCTGGAGTTCGGTCACTCGATCGCTTCGCTGTCACCTAAGTTACAATTTTTGTTGTATTACGGGGCTTTACTATCACCAATTTTAGCGATCGCCGTCGTCCATCATTGGCTGCAGATCTTTTTAGATCGATCGTTTCCTAACACGCGATCGCCCGAAATCACCATTTCTAACAGCATATTTCCAGGCTTGATGAGTTGGTGGGAAGGCTTTTATGGTTGGATGGCGATCGCGCTTGCTTTTATCGTCAGCAGCACGATATCAGTTATCTTTTTGCCATCGCCTAATATTGTATACGGAATGCTTGCTTGGTGGAATGAATTGCACGATTTATTCACCCTTGATACGCTGTATCGACTCATTACTACCGCCTATCTTTACCAGCTTGAAAATATAGTCAGACAACATTTAATGTCGGTTGGTGCGACAACTCGCTCTCATTAGCAAAAGAAAGAAGGTAGAAAGCTGTTGCTTGTTGGCTTCAGCAATTACTCAAAACAACCCGATTCCCCCAAGAAGGGCGGGCACGGAGCACCGCCCCTACAGAAGGGTGGGAACTAAAAACACTCTTAAAGTCTCCCTTAAGAAGGGTAGCCACTGCGATCTTGGGGCCTCTCCAATGGTCGAAAGTGGCGTGGATTTAGGGGGATCTAGACTCGGATAAAAACGAGTTCGATCGAGAACTTCAGCCGATTGTTGACACTTATGGTTGAGATCGAACCAGTCTGTTTAGCTAAAAATAAGTTAAGCTAAAAAGTTGAAGTGGCGATCGCCCTAGAGGCGAGACAGATCGTGTCAAACTTAGTTCAACGCTTATCGATCGCGGCTCACCCGCAATTGGAAAAATCCCTAGGCTATCGAGGTGACAAACGCTGGGTAGCTTGGCGGTGGGAATCGGAAATCGACCAATTGATTTGCAGCGACGGCAAAATAGTGGGAACCGGCAATAATATGCCTTGGTTGGTATTTTTGCAGCACGATTTAATCCATCCTGCGGTACAAAAATACAACTTGAATGAGAGCGATCGCCACTGGTTGCTGTTAGATAGGGAAACTCGCAATCTCTACGTCGGCGAAGGGAAAGCCGTACAAAATTTGTTGGAACAACCGGAAAGTTTGGTGTTATTAGCCTGTCTTGACGGTAGCAGCAAGGGCGATCGAACTTTAGGTGAAAATTTGCACCAAAAGCTATCTAAAGTAACGGGAAGCAACGCTTTTCGCTGCCTGACAGGCTTAATTCCCATCGGCATTGCAGCCACTTTAATAGGTGCTTTCGGCGTGGGAACTGGATTGTGGATCGGGCCTGCGGTGCAGCAAAAATTGGCCGATCGAAAAACAGCTAATATTTCTCCAATTAGTCCTGTAGCTAGCTGCGGTATTGGCGGTTCCGACGATTTTTCTGCTTATATCGGTACGTCAAATGGAGATAAAGAACTGCATTTAATCGGCGTTTACGAAGCTAGTTCAGAACACGGAAATGGCAAGCAAACGATAGGTGCAGTAGAAGTCAAAGTAGAACGTCAAAATAAACCGATAATTCTCGCACTTTCATCCTACGAACCGATCGACTGGAAGGTAAATGTAGCGCCTGGAGCAGTTATCGAAAAAATCGTCGTTAACGGTTACAACAAACAAACTATTTCTGGAGTTTCAGGAATTCCCATTGAAACGCGAACCTATGAAGGAAACGGCGAATCTTTCGGCAGTTTTATCTACAAGTGGGGTTCGACTACTGAAAGCACGAATACTCCATCTTTCGTGACTAAATTGGAGCAGATAAATCACACGAATTTAACTTCGTTTCAAGGATGTTATCGGGGGACGAGTTTTACGATTAAGTAAGACTTTTGGTATCGATTTCAGCGTCTAATTCAGCTATTACTCGATCGAGCGTTTTATTCAGACTTCCCTCTTTTTTACGCTGCGGAGGGTGCATGGCTAATTCGGAATCAAGTTCTTCCATAGTAAGGATAGGCAATTCAAATGCCTGTTTAAAAGCTTCGATATCTTGCAGCAAATCTCGGGCTGTTGCGCCTGTGGGAATAGCAGGCTATTTCTGATAACTGATAAGCGTCTTGTCGCGTTCGTAATATACGATGCGAATACAGAAACCATCTCGATCGTGAAATACGCGATAAGTCCATAACATAATTTATTCCTCCTGTTGACCTCGAAAAAAAACAGTATTATTTGGTTTTTCACAAATCCGTTCGATCGCAACGACACTGACTTGTTCTTCTACGTTGTAATATACCCGATACACCCGATGCGCAATTCCCAATCGGCAATTTTTGTACCGTCATCTCGACAAGGTTTTCGATTCATTGTCATGACAGTTGGCTGGTAGCTCAGATTGGTTTTAATTCCGTCCACAATGATATTTCGCTCGCGTCTGTCGAACCACTTAAGATCCTCTTCAGCTTCTGCCGTTAATTCAATAGTATACATTTTGAACTGTTGTTTGACAAGCTTATGCAGTCATTGTATCATTATACTATTAACTTAAATTGTTAATTTCCGACGAGCTTAATACTAACAAACTTAACATGAAATATTGGTATGAAACGCTAGCAGTCGCCCAACGAATTTTAATTGAATTAGGAAGAAGACGCCGGAGTTTAATATTTTGGGCAATTTTTCCAATTTCCATCTTAGTAATTAACGGATTGATTTTAGCAGAACGAGCGCAACTGACAACAGCAAAAGCTTTTGAAAGCGCCGCACCAGCAAGTTTAGTCGGCGCAGCTTTATTTTTTAGCTGTCTCGGAGGTAGCGTAGCGACTGTAGTAGCAGAAAGGGAACAACATACTCTCAAACGCTTATTTATTTCCCCACTCAGCGGCACTTCTTACTTTTTAGGAATCTTTGTCGCTCACAGTTGCATCGGCATCGGTCAAGTAATTTTAGTATACGCGATCGCCTCTTTTTTAGGCGCGCAATTTCAAGGCTCTATTCCTTTAGGATGTGCGATTATTTTACTCAGTATTATCTCTTATGTCGGCGTCGGCTTTATCCTCGGCACGCAGTTTGCGAGGCGCACTGAAGATGTTAACTCGCTAGTAGCGGCTTTCGGCGTCCCGCTGTTGATTTTAGGAGGCGCATTTTTGCCAGCATCGCTATTTCCGCAAAACCTGCTGGAAATTGCCAAATACAATCCAATTTATCACATGAACGAAGCCTTAATGGGCGTGTGGGCTGGCGGCAAAGAATTTACTGATATCGCAGAACACTTTTGGTTTTTGTGCATTTTTGCTATGGTGATGATCGGCTGCGGCTGGCTATCCTATCGGCGGATGTTGAGCGCGGAAAGAAGACTTTAACAAAGTTGGTAGTAAGGTTTGTAGTAAGGACTTCAGTCCTTTCTATCTGAGGACTGAAGTCCTCACTACAAACCCAATCGGGATGTCTTATAGTTAAGGAGATGTAACACATTGCTGGAAATAGAAAAACTCAATAAATCTTACGGCGATCGCTCTGTATTGCGAGATTTAACCCTCAACATTCAACAGGGAGAAATTTACGGTTTACTCGGTCCCAACGGCGCGGGAAAAACTACAACTATCAATATTCTATGCAATTTACTAAAAGCCGATAGCGGTTTAATTTCCATCAATGGTGAACCAGTTTCCGAATCTACTAAACTATTAATTGGTGTAGCGCCTCAAGAAAATTTACTTTATAAAAGCCTTAGCTGCGAAGAAAATCTCAACTTTTTTGCTCGGATTTACGGCTTAGATCGCAAGCGCAGGCGCTTTCAAGTGCGACACTGTTTGAGAGCGGTAAATTTGAGCGATCGCGCTGAAAGCCCGGTAGAAACTTTAAGTGGCGGAATGCAGCGCCGTTTGAATATTGCAGCAGCTTTAGTACACCAGCCTAAATTAGTTATTTTAGATGAACCCACAACGGGTTTAGATATTGAGGCGCGCTACGAAATTTGGGATTTGATTCAACGCTTGCAAGCTGAAGGAATTACAATTTTGCTGACAACTCATTTGCTGGATGAAGCCGAGCGTTTATGTCAGAAAATCGGAATTTTAAAAAATGGCAGTATTGTGGCCGAAGGCAGTTTAGAAGAACTGCAAAAACTGATTCCAGCCGAAGAGATTATTGTTGTTAAAACAGCAGAAGAAGCAAGGGCGATCGAGCGTGCTAGAGAATGCTGTTTTATTCCCCGCCGCTACGGTAGCGATTTAGCTTTTTGGCTGCCGGAACGTTTGGAATTAAAAGAGATTATTGATTGTTTTGACGGCATTTCTCTAGATTCGATCGCCCGCTATCCAGTCCGTTTAGAACATATTTATGTGGAAGTGACAAAACAAGTTAATAGTTGAGAGTTGGTAGGGGCGGTACCCCCGTGCCCGCCCTCATCTTTTTAAACGGCTTTTGCCCATTCTATCCAAGTTGCGATCGGGCGAAAACCTACCGATTTGTAAAGCTTTGTCGCCCCCGTCAAACTATCAGCATCGACGCTGAGTTTGGCAATATTTGCACCCGCTGCTTTGAGTTCGTGCAAGCCAGCAAGTAACATGGCTTTTCCTAAACCCATTTTCCGAAAATCTCGCCGCGTTCCCAACAGTTCGATCCAGCCTTCTTTGGCATTCTTATCGGCAGTTTCTTGTTGTTTAATTTGACAGTCGCAAAAAGCAGCAAATTTGCGATCGCCCGAAACAGCAATCAAATCTAATTCCGGCTGATAATTCGGATCGCTCATCCAATAACGTACTGTTTCCTCCGTTAAATCGTGGTGGTTCCAGTGGTCAATAAATGATTGGTTGAACATTTCTACCCAAGGTTGAATGTCTTGTTCTCCCGATACGTGAGTCAGGGAAAAATTAGCGGGAAATTCTGGTGTGGGAATGGGTTCGCAGAGCGATCGCGCCATCGTCCAAAAATAGCGATCGACCTTAAAACCTTGTTTCTTTAACAACCGGATTTCATCGGTTTTGTCTTCGTGACTGTAGGTGCGCAATTTTGCTGGTAAATTCCGTTCTTTTGCTGTTTCTTTCAGTCGCTGTTCTCCCCAGGAAATGATGTCTGTTTCTAAACCTGTACCGCGCATTTTTGGATGCACGTAAAACCAAAGACAAGCGTCAATTTCTACTTGCGAATCTGGCATATCTAGCAGTGCTAAACCGATGAGTTGGTAGCTGCCATCTTCCCACAATTGTATGTCGCGAGTTTTGTCGAGTTTTGGGGAATCTAGTATCAGTTTAAATTCGGTGGCTGATACTTCTTCGCCGAGTCGATCTACTGCTTCGCAAGCATCGATTAAATTCGCGATCGCGCACCAGTCTGTTTCACCCTTGTAAGAGCGCATTGTTAAGGTAGTCATAAAAAAATTTGCAATCCGTTATTTCGGATTGTTCCTGTCGATTTGTATTGGAAAATAAGTACGTAGGGTGCGCACTGCGCACCTTACAACTACTGTGAAATAAGTGCGTAGGGTGCGCATTGCGCGCCTTACTGGGAAATAAGTAAACTAAGTAGGATGCGCGTTGCACACCTTACAAATTACGGCTAATAAATACAAAAATCTGAATTTTTGCTTTTTAACCGCTGATGAACGCGGATTAACGCGGATGTACTGGAGGTGTAGTTTGGTGTTGATAAAACTCAGATACCTGTTTATATCACCCAGGTTTTCTAGTTTTATCTTATGGCGCACTCATAAAATTGATTTGCCTTTTTGGGCTGGTTTTATATTTAAGTTTTGAATTGAATTAGCGCTTGACCTTCT
>JBOFTL010000167.1:0-8799 GCA_051652045.1 Microcoleus sp.
CACAGTCGCGGCGCTGTGGCTATGGCTCGATCGAATGCTCCTGATTCGGCTTCTTCTCAGTTTTATTTTACTTTGACTGATGTGCCATTTTTGGACGGCAGTTATGCTGTTTTTGGCTACGTGAAGCAAGGAATGGATGTGGTTGATAAGATTGAGGCGGGCGATCGCATTGAGAAGGCTACTGTTACTGAAGGTTTGGAAAACTTCAAGGCAGTTAGTTAGTTGAGAGTTGAGAGTTGAGAGTTGTCAGGGAGTTTTGAGTTTGGAGGGAGTGCCTTAGTTTTGAGTTGAGAGTTGAAAGTTGTCATTCTTCTTTCTGATTCCTGAAGAAAACTATCAGCGTTCGAGTATCAACTCTTTTTTCTTTATAACATCAACTATCAACTGTCAACTATCAACTGTCAACTATCAACTCTTTCTTCAATGGATGTTGTTGTTACTGGAATTGGTATTGTTTCGGCTTTGGGCGATCGAGAAATTTCCTGGAAAAGACTGCTGTCTGGAGAATCGGGAATCGATCGCCATCAACCTTTTTTAGAACTCGAACCGCTACCTTTGGCTTTAATCAATACCAAACCTGCAGATTTAATAACTCTAATTCGGCAGGTTTTGGCAGATGCTTTGCAAGATGCTAATTTGACTTTGCCTTTGCCTGATTGCGGTGTTGTTATTGGCTCTAGTCGAGGGCTTCAGGCTAATTTAGAAATGCTTTTAAGGGAAGGTAGAGGGAGGGGGAGAGGGAGAGGGGGAGAGGGTGAGAATGGAGGAAAGTCCCCAATCCCCAATGCCCAATCCCCAATGCCCAATCCCCAATGCCCAATGCCCAATCCCCAATGTCCAATCCCCAATGCCCCATCCCCAATGCCCCATCCCCAATGCCCCATCCCCAATGCCCAATTTGTGGATTTTTTGCCTCATATGGGGGCAATCGCGGTGGCGAGAGAAATTAGTGCGATCGGCCCGGTATTGGCACCAATGGCAGCTTGCGCTACAGGTATTTGGGCGATCGCCCAAGCTGTTGAGTTAATCCGAACTGGACAGTGCGATCGGGCGATTGCCGGTGCTGTGGAAGCGCCGGTGACGCCCCTGACTCTGGCGGGATTTCAACAGATGGGTGCTTTGGCAAAAACTGGTTGCTATCCGTTCGATCGCGCTCGCGAAGGCTTGGTACTAGGTGAAGGTGGCGCTTTGTTTGTGTTGGAATCGGCCGAGTTGGCACAGAGTCGCGATGCTAAAATTTACGGTCGAGTTTTGGGTTTTGGGTTGACAAATGATGCTTGTCATGCTAACTCACCTGAATTGGGAGGAAATAGCGCGATCGCAGCCATAAATCAATGTTTGAAACGCAGCAATTTAGTTGCTGAAGATATAGATTTCATTCACGCTCACGGAACTGCAACTGAGTTAAATGACAGACACGAAGCACTGTTAATTCACAAGTTGTTTTCTGCAAAAGTTGCTGTTAGTTCGACTAAAGGGGCTACCGGACATACTTTGGGAGCTTCAGGGGCTTTGGGCGCGGCTTTTGCTTTGATGGGCATGAAGCACGAATTATTGCCTCCTTGTACGGGATTGAAACAACCCGAATTCGATCTAGATTTTGTGAGGGTAGCGCGATCGGATCGAGTGAGAAATACGGTTTGTTTGAGCTTTGGCTTTGGCGGTCAAAACGGGGCGATCGTTTTCTCAAAAAAATGTTAAATTTTATAAAAAAACACCATATTTATATGTTTTCGTATACAATGATGACTTTTAATTAAATTACTGAGCTTGCTGTGTCAGTCCGGGAGGCTCTCAGTGAAACAGGCTCATATGCTAAGACCGGAATGCTAAAATATTGCTGGTAAATCGATCGAGAAAACTCTGCATCGGTAGCCAGTATCGATCTCGGACTGAATAATTTAGTGGCGCTAACATCAAATCAACCGGGATTTATCCCCTTACTGATTAACGGGCGACCGCTCAAGTCAATAAATCAGTTTTACAACAAGCGCAAATCCCAGTTACAATCTGTCTTGAAAGGCAATCTCAAAACCTCATCGAGAATTCAGCGCCTGACTCGGTGTCGCAATCAAAAAGTTGATAATTACTTACACCATACTAGCAGGATGATTATCGATATTTTGAGTCAGTGTTCAGCCCAGGCGGGTTAATCCGCTCGAAGTAAAAGTGAAAGGGGAGGGGCGCCTTACCTCCCATGTCATGCAATAGATGACTATACTTTTACCAGCTATTTTGCTCGATCGGCGAAGATAGAAGAAAGAAACAGTTTAGAGCGAGCCTCGGGTATTTCACATGGATCTGGCATCTCATCGATTTATGTCCTATTTTGAACCAGAACAAGCTGCGCACCTGTGCCAAATAGCTATATTGGAGAGCTTTGCCGAGGAAACGGTGGTTTTTGAAGAAGGACAACCCGCTGATTTTTTATATCTTGTCTTAGAAGGTGAAGTCGAGTTTAGCAAGCGGATTGACAGCAATAAATATCAGATTCTTGCTGTAGCTAAGGCGGATGATTTTTTTGGCGAATTGGGAGTTTTAGACGGAGAACCTCGGAGTGCTAGGGCTGTGGCGAAAAGTGGTTCGACTTTGGCAAAAATCTGTCGCGAAGAATTGATAGAAGCTCTACAATTTGCCAAAGGCAGTGCGGTACTGCAAATGTTTAGTTTCATTATTAAAAATTTGCGCTCTACTACCGATCGATATGTTAACCAGTTCGTACACAAACAGAAAATGGTGTTGGTAGGTGAAATGGTGAGTACAATTATTCACGATTTCAAAAGTCCGTTTACGGGAATTAAACTTTCTAGTGAAATACTCAAAGAAATGCACCCGGATGATGAAACTCAGGAGTGGTGCGAACTGATTCAATTGCAGGTACAGCGAATGTTGGGGATGGCGGAGGAAGTGCTGGAATTTTCGCGCGGCAATTCTGTGTTAAATAAAAAACCGATTAATCTCATCCAAACGCTGCAAAAGTTTGAAAAGTTAAACAGAGTTTATTTTGATGCAGCAAAAGTAGATTTGGTGGTACGGGTGACAGAGGTAATTGTGGAAGCTGACGAAAATAAGATTTTGCGGATTTTGCAAAATTTAGTGGGAAATGCTGTGGAGGCTTTTGGCGGGCGCGGGGGTAAGGTGGAGATTGCGGTAACGCAAAGTGAGGAATGGGCGGAAATTAAAATTTACGATAATGGTCCCGGTATCCCGGAGTCAATTAAGGAAAAGTTATTTGAGCCGTTTGTAACTTACGGTAAGCGCACTGGTACTGGTTTGGGAACGGCGATCGCTAAGTCGATTGTTGATGCGCATAAAGGTGAAATTACTTATGAATCTGAAGATCGAAAAGGCACGACTTTTCACATCAGATTGCCGAAAAATCCCAGTTAGGAAATAGCATCATGTCCGCTCGTTTAATAAATACGGTTCGTAGTGAGGACTTCAGTCCTCAGATTTAAAGGACTGAAGTCCTTACTACGAACTAAAGGACTGAAGTACTTACTACGAACTAAGAGCATCATTCTTCCCTCTAAAAAATGTTAAATACTCGATAATTCATCCGTGTATCCGTATCAGAATCATTGTAGTGCCTTACTTCTAGTTATTAGTTGCCAAATCGAGTATAATAGAATTAGAATTAGAATTAGCACCTAAAATTCTGATGGCACCTACTATTCAAACTTTACCCGCAGAAGTTATCGATTTAATTGCCGCTGGCGAAACCATCGACTCCCTTGCTGCTGCGGTGCGAGAATTGGTTGAAAATTCTCTTGATGCTGGTGCAACTCGCATCGTTGTTTCTGTCTGGCCCGAACAATGGCGAGTGCAAGTTGCTGATAACGGTATTGGAATGGATTTGGAAAATTTGCGGCAGGCTGCTGCCGCTCACAGTACCAGCAAAATTAGCACTGAAGCTGACCTTTATAAAATTGCTACATTAGGATTTCGCGGGGAAGCTTTGCACAGTTTGGCTCAATTGGGAGATTTGGAAATTGTTAGCCGACAAAACGATTTAGGCTTGCAAATTTTAGATTGGGAAATGGGAAAATTGGAGCGAGGAAATTTATCTGAAAATAAATCGCAAAAACGCAATTCCCAATCGCCAGTCGAAACTGCTAAATCTGGTTGGCGGGTGGTGTTCGATCGCGCTGGCGAACCCGTAGATGTGGAAACAATTGCGATCGCCCCCGGTACTGTGGTAACAGTTACTAATTTGTTTGGTAATTGGCCGGTGCGTCGGGGGTTTTTGTCGCCACCCCAGCAAATGCGATCGATCCAATTAACCCTGCAACAAATCGCTCTTTGTCACCCCCAGGTTAGCTGGCAGTTGCGACAGGAAAATACGCCTTGCTTGCACTTAAATCCGGGCGGAACTGCGAAACATATGTTACCTCAATTCGTGCGCGGCGTGCGATCGAGCGATTTGCAGTATTTAAAAATAGATTTGCCTCCGAATGAAACAGCAAAATCTTTGGCACCAATTCAACTCGTCGCAGCTAAAACCGATAAAAATCATCAATTACCAATTACCAATTACCAATTACCAATTACCAATTCTCAGTGTTTAGAATTAGTAATCGGTTTGCCCGATCGCTGTCACCGCAGGCGGCCGGATTGGGTAAAAGTTGCAGTCAACCGGCGGGTGGTGCGATCGCCCGAAATAGAACAAACTATTTTCAGTGCTTTTGCCCGCACTTGCCCGCGCGATCGCTACCCTGTTTGCTTCGTTCACTTGCAAATTTCCCCCTCAGAAATTGACTGGAACCGCCACCCGGCTAAAGTAGAAATTTATTTGCACTCTCCGAGTTTTTGGCAAGAACAAGTTAGCAATGCGATCGACCGCGCTTTAAATTTAAATGAGGAAATTTTGCCGCAACCTCCCATTCCCGATCGAGTGGGAAAATTGCTTAAAGCATCGGAACCAAAAAGTTTGTACGATCTCGGTAATGGAGCAGATCGAGACAGTGAAACAGTTAAAAAACGCCCCGTAGAATTGATGGAATTGCGGGCGATCGCGCAAGTTCACAATACTTATATTGTTGCAGAACATTCTAGCGGAATGTGGTTGGTAGAACAGCATATCGCCCACGAGCGCGTGTTGTACGAACGCATTTGCGCTGATTGGCAGTTAAAACCCCTCGAAAAACCTGTAATTCTCAGCCAATTATCGGCGCTGCAAATTGAGAATTTATCTCGCTTGGGTTTGGAGGTAGAAAGTTTTGGGGAACAGCTATGGGCGGCGCGGGAAATACCAGAATTATTGCTCGATCGAGATGACGGTGCGGATGCGCTGTTTGAACTCAGTAAAACAACTGATTTACAAGCGGCTCAAGTTGCTACTGCTTGCCGCAGTGCTATTCGCAACGGCACTCCTTTAAGCTTACCAGAAATGCAAAATTTATTGGATGAATGGCAGCAAACTCGCAATCCGCGTACTTGTCCTCACGGCCGCCCGATCTATTTTGCTTTGGAAGAATCGACTCTGGCTCGGATTTTTCGCCGCAGTTGGGTGATTGGGAAAAGTCACGGGATTTGAGTTGATTTTTTTACCGCAGAGGGCGCAGAGAAGCCAGTGCGTTGCGCAGCCAGTGCGTTGCTCCAGTTCCCTCCGTTGTAGCAACTGGCGTGGCGCAGAGAGGGGGTAGAGAGATTAATTTAAGAGAAATTATGAAGTTTTTTGCTGTTTTTGAGTTTTTTAGATTGGGTTTTGTAAAATGAGAAATAAACTAATTTGAAATATGGATTTTCCCAGAGCGCGACAGCTATTTTATCAAGAAATCAATCAGCCAGACGGTACGATCGATCTGGCGAAAGCTGCTCTTTACATAGCTTTGGAACAATACCCGAATTGCGATACTGAGGAGTATCTAAATTCTTTGGATGTCATGGCTGATGAAGTGCGCGATCGCCTGCCGCCACAGAATTATCCGCTGCGAATTATTCAAACTATTAACCGCTATTTGTACGAAGATTTGGGATTTTCTGGCAATGAGGCTGATTATTATGACCCGCGCAATAGTTTTTTAAATGAAGTGATCGATCGGCGCACGGGAATTCCGATTACTTTATCTTTAGTTTATTTAGCAGTTGCCAAGCGGATTGAGTTTCCGATGGTAGGAATTGGGATGCCGGGACATTTTTTAATCAAGCCGGATTTTGAAGATGCTGGAATTTTTGTAGATGCTTTTAACAAGGGCGATATCTTGTTTCCTGAAGATTGTAAATCACGACTGTATCAAATTTACGGTCAATCTCTCGATTTGCCTGCGAGGTTTTTTGCCCCGGTAAGTGCCAAGCATTTGTTGGGGCGGATGCTGGGAAATCTGAAGGCGATTTATCTTAATCAACGCGATTCTATAAGAGTTTTAGCTGCGATCGATCGGATTTTGCTACTATTTCCCAATGCGTTGGGAGAAGTGCGCGATCGGGGGATTATCTACTACCAAATCGGGCAATTGACAGCCGCGCGCCGCGATTTAGAAACCTATTTGACAAATGCTCCTAATTCTGAGGATGCTGTGAAAATTCGTCAGTTATTGGACAGGCTCGATCGAGAGATTTGAGTCAGTTTAAATGGGTTGCGATATTGTTCAAAGTGACTAATAGAGAGCGTTTAATATTTATCTATTATTTTCATTAAAATAAAGTGATAATTCCAGTATTAGGAGCTTCATTTAAAGCTGCGATCGCCCCCTAATTATCTCTTGGCATCATATCCCGTTTAGCCGCGAAACTCAAGCAAGCCAAAATATCCTGCTGGGTAAGATACGGAAAATCATCTAGGATTTCTTGATAAGTCATCCCAGAAGCAAGATATTCCAGCACATCATAAACCGTAATTCTCATGCCTAGAATACAAGGTTTGCCACCTCGTTTACCCGGTTCGATCGTAATGATATTAGTGAGATCTCGATCGAACATACCTTTTTCCTTAAAGTGCTACTTTTTACTCTATTTTTTCGATCTAACTGTAACATTTTTAATATTATACAATACGGAATAACCCAAATACGCTGCTCCAGTAAAATTAAATACAGTCAGACTAAAAGGACGGCGTTTTAAACCCAACTTTCTGAGAAAACAGGTTATACCGTACCTGTGAGTTTGTGGGTTGTCGATCGCAATTATAAATTTTAGACGTTGAAACTGTACCAACTTTGAGTATTTCTGCTTAGATAAGTGGGATGGCGGGCGATCGTAAAATCGACAATGTGGCTCGATACCCGAATGCCGCCAGCGGTTTCAATCCTGATTGGAGGGGCGGGTGTCACGAATATCGCTGGCGTATCGATGAAAAGCGATAGACCTTGCCGACAACTCGGGACAATCTATTAAGATATTAAAGCTTGCGTAAATTTTGCAAATACCCAGACGCAAGTTCTGACTCTACTGGAGCTGCCCATGTTAGCCGAGCTAATTTCTTCCAGACGCATACCGAAATCTCAACTGCTTGACTTTTTAGGACTTCCCGACAATTCCCAAAACAAAAAAGACAGCCTCGTCAGCCAAATTATATCCGTATTGGAAGTTAATGCAGCCGAACAAGAAAGATTTTGGGAGACATTCAAAAGCGAATTAGCTGTCGAACCAGTAGAATTAGAGGAAATCCTCCAATGCTCGAAAACAGAACGCCAGCGCTGGATCGAAGAAGGTAAGCTTCCGATTTTAGAACAACGCTCCCTCGGTAACTCCAGTCTCGATCTAGAATATCCAGTTCACGATCGAAGATTTATCTTAAGTTTATCGCAAACCGAGATCGATCGGTGGCGTCAAGAATACCGCGAGCGGATGCAAATTAGCAGCAAAGATTCCCAGGAACTTGCTACGGAAATTCAACTAGAAAACGAACAATCTCGAATAGCTTTCAGCTCAGCTTGGTCAAAAATTATTACTGAATGGGAAGCGCAAGGTTCGGCAGAAATTTCTGCAACCTTTCAACTAGCTTACTGGACTGTTTGGGCGTCGCGGTGGGCAAAAGAAAATCAGATCGACAGCATTCAAGCGGCTGAAGATAAAAGAGAAATTTACGAAACTCGCCGCCAAGAATGGTACACTCGCAAAAATCAAGCAGTCAAATTGCTGGTGCAAATGCCCTATGCCATGCTCTATTTTTACCGTCCTGTGGAGGCTGACAAATTTTATCTCGAACTGTGCGGCGACCACCAGGAAATGATGAGAGAAGGTTATTATTGGGATAAGTGGGATTTTTTTTATCAGAACCGCAAACTGGTAAATAGATGTCGCGAATGCGCTTACTGCGAAACCAAAGATTATTACTCGCTGTATTACTTGGAAATTAAAAGCGAACAGTTCCCCGACTTTAGTTTTTCTTACCACACGCCGTACCCGATCGGACGTAAATTTTTGCCGCATCCTGAAACGCTTCCTTATGTAAATCACGTGGAACAAGACGGCATTTTTCGGTTCGGCAGACCGCTATTGGAACAAGAAAAAGCGATTCACACGGAACAAGATGTATTGCTCAAATTTGAGGCAGCTTTAGCCACCGCCAAAAAATTTGTTTAATACTAAAATAGTTGCAGTCCTGGACGCAAGTATTCTATATGTAGGGTGCGCACTGCGCACCTTACGGCTATTTATAGCGTATCAAACTATTTTTTGTGTAAGTCCTATCTTGGTTTACCACCTCCGTTATTGTTATTGCACAACGGGAGATTGTAAGCCATTCACCGCAAGGCTGGGTTAACGAAAAAACTCTGGTTTCAAGTTGAATATTTATCAAAAACCAGATGAATCATATCGATCGTCCTTTCTGGAAAATTAATGCGATCGCCAATC
>JBOFTL010000168.1:0-5236 GCA_051652045.1 Microcoleus sp.
CAAGTAAATCTTGAGTTCATCTTCCGTCGGAATCCGCGCGCCCTTGTTGGAAATTTCCACGATCGTTTCAGCGCACATCCGGCCCGACTTCGCAGCAAAATAGATACCTTCGCCCGAAGACTTGGTAACGTAACCTGCAGCGTCTCCCACCAAAGCAACTCGGCCGACAACGCGGCGCGGGCGCGGGTGTTCTGGAATCGGGTGCGCTTCTACTTTAATGATTTCACCGCCTAGGAGTTTTTTCGCAGCGCGGGCGCGAACGCCAGCTTGCAGTTTTTTGATATCGGCTTGATTGACTTTCATCGTACCGGTACCGACGGCTACGTGATCGTATTTGGGGAACACCCAAGCGTAGAAGTCGGTGGAAACGTCGTCGCCGACGTACATTTCGGCTAAATCTTCGTAGTAAGCCATTTTATCTTGAGGCAGGCGGATGCGCTCTTGAAAAGCGATCGCGTAGTTGTAGTCGCCAGCATCAATTGCCTTGGCTACGCGGGAGTTAGCACCGTCAGCCCCAATCACCAAATCCACTTTCAGGGTTTTCTGAATTCCCATTGCGCTGCCGTCCGAGTGGTCGGCATAATGCAGGGTATAAGCGTCAGTGTTGTTGGCAGGAAGCTCTAATTTGTGAACCGTGCCGTTAATCAGTTTGGCACCTAACGAAGCAGCCCGATCGCGCAAAAAGCCATCGAGCACTTCCCGGCGGCACATACCGATGTACTCATGTTCTTTCTCGATGTTGATGTCCACCTCGACGTTGGAGGGGGAAATCATTTTCATTTTTCTGACTTGGCGGTCGATGATATTTTGCGGCAAATCAAATTCGCTCACCATGCACAGGGGAATTGCCCCGCCACAGGGTTTGGCGTTGTCTAACTTGCGCTCGAATAAGTATGTTTCGATGCCTGCTTTTACCAGTGTTTCGGCGGCGGAAGAACCTGCTGGGCCTGAGCCCACAACTGCAACCCGTAGTGTCAAAGCTTTTCTCCCCAGTTTTTTACTATAGGCGTTACTAAGGTGTGATGGTATCACGGAGTTTGAATGCGCCGATCTGCTGGATGCGAGATTTAAATGAAATGCAACAGAGCTTAACAGTTCGATACGAAAAGAGTTGGGGTCAGCAGGGGAGAATGAGTGTCAAATATAGCCTCAAACCCAGTCACAGACTGCTGTTTAACCGTTAGATTTCGCTTTTACCAACGCTCGGACACCTCTCCTAGGAGCGATCGCCCGAAATTGTCGATCGTTAGGACTTACGCAAAAATCAAGCATTTCTATCATTAACTCGTCCTCGCTTCGTAATTGCAACAGTTTGTTTGTCATCAATAATTGCGTAAGTCCTCGATCGGTTGTTGTAGTTGTTAGCAGGTAGGAAATATCTCTGTTATTCAAACTCATGCAAACGCCGATTTTTGATGCAACCCTCCGACAATTAGCCATAGCTTCGATTAGCGGATATCAGAAACATATCTCGCCAAAAAAAGGATTTGCTTGCGGTCACCGAGTGCTTTACGGCGGTGAATCTTGCTCGCAGTATATCAAAAGTTCGATCGGTCAATTCGGATTTTTTGAAGCTGTGAAAAAATCGCGCCGCCGCTTTGCTGCTTGCAAGCAGGCAAATGAAATCTTGAAATCCAGATTTAACAGTCAATCTGTCGGTGAAAATCCGAGCTGGGAAGGCAAAAAACTATCGCAGTCAGTTGGTGGTAATTACCGCAGAAGCTCTAAATGTCAAAATGATTGTGCCAATGGAATTGCATAACTTAGCTGTAATTTGCCGATCGAAGTGTTAGAATGCGGGTCAGATTGTTCGACACTTGACTGTAGTGCTGCGGATTGTTCTGGAATCAATTGTTGTAGTGCTGTGGATTGTGGCAGTTGTTTTTAACTGTAAAACTTAGGATTTAAACAGAGGCTCTATCTTTCGGTATTTTGGGTGCGCAGTGCGCACCTTACACTACATATAGTTTAAAAATTACTCAATATTTTGGGTGCGCACTGCGCACCTTACGCTACATATAGTTTAAAAATTACTCAATTGCATCACTCCTAAAACTTTTCTTTAATCTCCGTTTGATTTAAGTTAAGCAAATATTGTCTATTTCCATAACAAAAAAGGTTCGTAGTATGGAATTCAGTCCATAATTATGTAATGGACGAAAGTCCATACTCCGAACGAATCTTATAGCAGTCGATCGAACCTGTAACTATTAAAAGATTCACCAACCATCTCCAAAACCCGCCCCAACAGGCGGGCGCGATCGGACCGATCGCGCTAAAGTTAAAGAAAAGCTCCCGTACCAAATTTCAAATTCCTATGCTCGGTAATTTTCAACAAAGTCAATTGCGGATTGAGATTGAAGCTTCGGAAACGGCGATTCGAGACAGCTTGATGCGTCCGAGTCAGTTGCAGCAGTGGCTGTGGCCCCAGCAGTTATCTAAAGGTTTGCCGGAAATGTTCGATCGAGATTTAACTTTCACGAGTTGGATCGGTCCGGTGGCGGTGCAGCACTATGTTGAGATTGCTGAACCGAATTGTTTGCGGTTGTTGTTGAGTCAGGGAATTGACGGATTTCACGAGTGGTATTGGGGCGATGGTTGGGTGCAATCTCGCTTGGAGGGAGTGTCGCTACTGCCGCTGAATTTGGGACAAACAGCTAGTTTGTTGCGGTTGCGAGAGTTTTTGGCAAGCAAGAAGAAAAACCCCAATTGATTTCATTGATTTCAAGGGCGATCGTTCTCGACCAAAAAAATTAGTTAAGCTCAACTCAAAATCTGCATTTTGGCATCAATCCAAAGCGGATTTTGGGAGATGAAGCGCGATCCGATCGAGCTGAGTTTGTTTGGTAATTAATATCAAGTCCTAATTTTAGCATCCAATATGGTACAAACTCCATCTAAACCCTTAACCCTAGAAGAGTTTCTCCAGCAACCTGAAACGAAACCTGCTAGTGAGTACGCCGACGGTCAAATTATTCAAAAACCTATGCCGCAAGGAGAACACAGTGCAATTCAAACCGAACTACCCCCAACTATTAATGCGGTTTTGAAACCTCAGCGAATTGCTAGATCGTTTACTGAGTTGCACTGTACATTTGGAGGTCGATCGATCGTTCCCGATATTTCTGTGTTTGTGTGGGAGAGAATTCCGCGCAAAGAAAATGGTGGCGTTGCCGATCGGTTTGAACTCGCACCGGATTGGGTAATTGAAATTTTATCTCCAGGTCAAAGTCAAACTAAACTTATCAAAAAGATATTGCATTGCCTGAAAAACGGAACAGAAATGGGGTGGTTGATTGACCCCAAAGAACAGACTGTTTTTGTATTTCGATAATTTCTTAAATAGAATGAGAAACAATATGACAGCTCAGCCACTCCGTAAATTCATCGCGAGCGATCGCGCTGGATGCGACTTCTAGTATAATTTGCTCTTGCTCTTCTACGGGCGCAGAAATCTCAAAGCCGTTCAAAATTAGAAAGACTTCCATTGCCGCGTGGCCGATGCGTTTGTTACCATCTAAGAAAGGATGATTTTTAATCAAAGCAAATCCAAGAGCCGAAGCTTTTTCGACGATAGTTGGGTAAAGTTCTTCCCCGCCAAAAGTCATGCGCGGCTGAGCTAAGGCTGACTCTAAGGCTCCTAAATTAGCGATGCCAAATGCTCCGCCAGACTGCTCGATAATGCGCCGATAAAGTTCTAAGACTTCTGTTAAAGTTAGATAGCGCATTACGCGAGTTTTTGATAAAGTTCAGCATTCTTTTTGAGAACGTATTCCATAGCATTTTGGAAGGATGTTTCTGGTGGTACGAGCAAGTTTTCAGCACCTGCAAGAAGTAATGCTTCTAGGGAAATACCGAGGCTCTTAGCGATTTCTTGAAGTTTGTGCAGGCGATCGTCTGGAATGGTGATGGTAATGGTTTGCATTTTGTTTGTAACTTTGACGATATTATGAGTGTAGCATCGATTGCTTTAGTTAAAGCAAGGTTAATGGAAAGAGCGATCGCGCTTGTGTAAATGAAGTGCGATCGAATTGAGTCAAGTTTGTTTAGTAATTAACAGATTAGTTAGTCAAGCAGGTAAATAATTTCGCGCTTCTTGAATCAAAATTTAAGCACGATCGAAAAAGTTTTAGTTTTATTCATCTGTCGATCGGAGTTTGCCGGATGCTTTTGCTCGATCGATCGCCTCTTGAATTAGAAGATAAACAAAGTTGGAGATCGATCGCTTTTCGATATCGCACAATTTTTCGAGATCCTTTTTTGCCTGTGTTGGCAACACCACCGAAATCCGCTCGCTATCACTCATTCCCTAAAATCTGCTGAAAATTTCCCCTATTGTGCCACCTCGTCAGTCCAGCTTGCAAGGGGGCGATCGTACTTAATTAAAAATAGAGCCTAAAATATTGTAAAATGGAACAGAAAGTTTACAGGGGTAAAATTATGCCTGCAGCTTCAGTTGCGATCGATATTGGAATGCTAATTGCTACCAATCCGGGAATTCATAATGGTTGTCCGATCGTTGCGGGTACGGGAGTAACAGTGCGACGGATTGCTATTGATTATCAGATGGGTATGAGTGCAGAGGAGATTGCACGAGAAATTCCGCATCTGACATTAGCTCAAGTTGATGCTGCTTTGACTTATTATCATGCTAACAAAGAGGCGATCGAAGCAGATATAGCAGCACAGGAAGCAGAGGCGGAACGATTAGAAACAGAATACATGGCAGGTAAGCTACAGTGACTCTGATTCTTATAGGATTCAACCAATTCAACAAGTATACCAATGAATAAACCCAAAATCCTCCTAGATCCGGTTTTTCCAAAAGAAGGAGAAACAGAAGTTATTAAATTGTTGGAGCGAATGCTAGAACAAGAAAAAGAAAATGGCGAACCCAAAAAATTACAATTGCAATTTGGGGAAGTTGATGGTGAGGCGATATCGATGCCTGAATCGCTTTATCAATTATTGCGTCAAGCCACCCATTTAATGGCTGCTGGCAGAGCCGTGTCTTTAGTACCGATCGAGCAAAATTTGACAGTGGAAGAAGCTGCTATTTTGCTAAATGTGTCGAAACTATTTACGATAAAATTGTTGTCAGAAGGGGAAATTAAGTATGTGATGGTAGGGTCGGAGCAACGGATTTGTTTAGCAGATTTAATGGCGTATAAAAAGCACCGCAGTGTCAAACGTCGGGAGATTCTAAGAGAACTAGCTGAGTTTAGCCAAGAAGAGG
>JBOFTL010000169.1:0-3175 GCA_051652045.1 Microcoleus sp.
CGATCCGCAAATGACTAGATGTGTCTAGTTTTGGGTAGGTTTTTCGGAGCGGTGATAATAGGTATTTTGGGAAAATTTGAGCGGTGGCAGCAGCGATCGATCGAGCCATTGCCACCTATAAAAAGCATACTGTTTGGGCGCGCCCGAGCGACAGTTTACAGTGACAACCCAAAGCCATCACAGAGCCGACTTTCTTCAACAAGTCAAGACCCGAAATCACAGCAAGCAGTGAATGTTTGCGCTTAGGCTGCTTCTTCTTCGCGATCGATTTGACGCAGGTGAATGTGTTTGCGTCCTAGAGAGATTTCAAATTCATCTCCCGGCTGGAGTTCCATTTGTTTGGTATAAGCTGCTCCAATCAGTAAGTTGCCGTTAGATTGAACGCTAATCCGATAGCTGGCCGAGCGTCCGCCGCGTCCGTTGCCATTTTGCTTGCCGTCTAGCTGAATGCCTTCTGCATCAATTAGGGCGTTCAGGAATTTCATCATGTTGACCCGTTCTACGCCATTTTTGGTAACGGTGTAGTAGCCACAAGCTCTGGCTTTTTCTTCCTTGGAAAGGTTCTCTAGGTCTTTAACCTTCTTGATGAGAGCTTCGCCTTCGAGGGGTTCGATATTTTTCTTTTTAGCCATCTACTGAGTCCTGAAATATTCAACTGGTGTACGTTTTTTTTTCTCGGTTCGGTTTGGGTTTGTCTGTTTTGGTTTAACCGAGAAGTTTAGCTTTATAGCTGGTCGTAAAACTATATTACACCGATCGGCTTAAATGTTAACCACTATTATCAAAATATTTTTAACAAATGCTGTCTTTCTTGAGAAGTAGCCCGTGCTAGCGAGCCATCTCTAAACTCGCTAGCATAAGCTATCAGCTATCAGCTACCTATGTATTTGCCCCCAATCTTAAAATCCGATGAAGTTAACCAGACGCGGACACTACAGTGTCAAAGCTCTACTGGATCTAAGTTTGCAACCTCGCTTCGGCCCGACATCAGTGAAATCGATCGCGAAACGACAGGAGTTACCGGCTCCATATCTCGAAAAATTACTGATTGAAATGCGACGAGCCGGTTTAGTTCGATCGGTTCGGGGTTCACAAGGAGGGTATCAATTGGCTCGCGAACCCGCTCAAATCTCTTTAGGACAAATCTTAGAGGCTGTGGGCGAAACTATTGAACCTTTACCGAGACATTCTCCTGACGCTTCCCTTGCTGAAGACTGGGTAACATTCAGTTTGTGGCACAGACTTCACAAAAAACTTGCCCAAGCGCTGTACAGTATTTCCCTTGAAGACCTATACTATGATGTCCGCAGTTGGCAAGCAGCTCTGGGAGAAGAAACGAGCTTTATCATTTGATACGTTTAATACTGAGGCTTCCCCTGGATACTTTCTGCCGGATTTGCAGCATTCACTCGTTTTTTCGCCCCCGATCGCATCCGGATAAGTTCTATGTCAATGTCTGCTGTCTCGAATCGGATGCAAAATCTGGATTTGGCGATCGTACCTGTTGGCAGTGTTAGTTGGGAGCAAAAGCTACACTTGCTTGAGAGCGAAAGTAATCCCGGCGGCGAAACTCGTTTCGATAAGCTGGAATTATTGACTGCAGAGGCTTTCAAGGTCAGCCAGATAATCGAAGCCGAGCGGTGCTGAGTGTGGAGTTTGAGGCAATATTTAACGATGGCAGATGAATTTGCTGTTTTAGTTTTGGCTGCTGTATTGGATTATTGGATCGGCGATCCTTGGGATTGGCCGCATCCGGTGCGAGTTATGGGTTGGACGATCGACCGCTACACTCGACTTATCTTTAATATATGGAATAATCCCGCAGCGAAAATGGCAGTTTCGGGCAATAATCTCCCTAAAGAGCCGACTGTACCAAACAATAATCTCACGGATAAGACGGCTGCACTGCTGCTGTGTCTTGCCGGTACAATACTGACGATCGGGTCGATCGCGGGCAGTTTTACTGTCAGTTGGTCGATCGTGCTAGCTGCTAGTTGGGTGCATCCTCTTTGCGGTATTGCCTTGCAGAGCATTTTGCTGGCAAGTTGTTTTGCCGGCCGCAGTTTGAGAGCGGCCGCTGAAGATGTGCTAGCACCTTTAAATGTTGGAGATTTAGTCAAGGCGCGAGAACGGTTGAGCTATTACGTCGGCCGGGATACTGAAAACTTATCAGAGCCAGAAATTCTGCGGGCATTGTTAGAAACAGTAACAGAAAATGCGGTAGATGGTGTGATGGCACCGCTATTTTATGCCTTAGTCGGGTTAGCTGTGCCGCATCTATTATTAAGCGTTACTAATCTGCCGATCGCTCCTGACTCGCCTTGGGCTAATGCGATCGTTCCCTGCGCAATGGCTTACAAGGCAGCCAGCACGCTAGATTCTACAGTCGGTTACAAAGAACCGCCTTACACAGATTTCGGATGGTTTAGTGCCAAACTAGAAGATGCACTGACTTGGCTTCCTTGTCGGCTAACGGTAATAACTTTAGCTGTTTTATCGGGCAAACCGATTTATATTTGGCAGATATGCCAGAGAGATGCCGTAAAAGATGCCAGTCCCAATTCCGGCTGGAGCGAATGTGCCTATGCCGCCATCTTGGGAGTTCAGCTAGGAGGTACAAATTCTTATCGCGGAGTTATCAAACAAAAACCACTGCTGGGCGAACCAATTTACCCGATCGTCCCGGAACGAATTGGTCAAGCTTTGCAATTAACTCGCTCTTGCTTTCTGATTTGGTTGGGATTATCGTTACTTGTTGCTGGACTCTTGAAAGCAACCAATAATATATAGTTGCGATCGCGCACCTTTTGTTTGCGGCAGCTCACTCAATCGCAAATCTCAAATCTTAAATCTCAAATCGCCCAGTCCGCTGCTTCTCTGAGCCAGATCGATCGAAAATCTTCAATCTCCCCTCTCAAATTGTCCGATCGTCTGCCTCAAAGGGTCAAGAAAATCAAAAATCAAAAATCTCCAAAATCAATTATCCGATCTAGGACTTACGCAAGAACAACGTATTTATGTCATTACGAGCGAAGGCGAAGTAATCGCAAAAGCTTATTTTGTTCTGCGAGTGCGTAAGTCCTACCGATCGTTCGGCGATCGAAACCGCTCTCGATCGAACAAAGTGTCCTCGGTGCGATCGCGAGCAAGGAGGCTCGCACTACAAAATAAAGGG
>JBOFTL010000170.1:0-3020 GCA_051652045.1 Microcoleus sp.
ACCAACAACCATTCTAACGGGGAGCAGAACCTTCGATCGCAGCCTCAAACAAGGTCGATCGTCTTTCAAGTTTCCGATACGGGAATCGGTATGACAGAGGAACAGTTATGCAGGCTGTTCGGGGCTTTCACTCAGGCAGATCCTTCGATAACCCGCAAGTACAGCGGCACAGGTTTGGGGCTGACAATCAGCCGGAAGTTTTGCCAGATGATGGGCGGGGACATTACTGCTGACAGTGAATTTGGCATCGGTTCAACTTTTACAATCCGCTTGCCGCTGCTGGCGGCTAAAAGCGATAAAGAAGATGAAACTGAAAAAAAGGAGGGCGATGGTTGGGATGAAGAGACGGATACTCACCCCCAGCTAGAAGTGCGTGCGACTCCTTTATCGCTACCCGAGGCTTCTTGCGTGCTGGTAATTGATGACGATCCGGACGCGCGGGAGTTGGTTTGTCGCTGCTTGTCCAAACAGGGGTTTCGAGTGGAATCTTCCGCTAGCGGGGAGGCAGGACTTCAGTTGGCGAAGGAGTTGCGCCCTGATGCGATTACTTTGGATGTGATGATGCCGAGTATGGACGGCTGGACGGTGCTTTCTGCTTTGAAAGCCGATCCGGATTTGGTTGATATTCCGGTAATTATGATGACTTTTTTGGACGATCGAGAGCGGGGTTTGGAATTGGGGGCGGCGGAATATTTAAGGAAGCCTTTGGATTACAAGCGTTTTGTGGCTATGTTGAATAAATACCAGCGCCCGCAAAAGACAGTTGACAGTTGAGAGTTGAAAGTTGAGGGCGATCGTTTGTTGAAGCGCTGACAGTTGTCATTTGTTATTAGTTATTAGCTATTGAACTTTAACAA
The DNA here is from genome assembly GCA_051652045.1 of Microcoleus sp. Lineage (GTDB taxonomy): Bacteria > Cyanobacteriota > Cyanobacteriia > Cyanobacteriales > Microcoleaceae > Microcoleus. The sequence goes on from JBOFTL010000170.1 coordinate 858, forward strand.
TTAAAGAAATTCCCAATATATTTAGATCGACTATCAACTATCAACTATCAACCATCAATCGATCGCGAGCTCCCGACGCTCGCACTACAACCATCAATCGATCGCGAGCTCCCGACGCTCGCACTACAACTATCAACTATCAACTATCAACTGCTATGCTTAGCAAAACTATGCAAATTAGAGGAATTCGTGCTAAATTGTGGGCTGGTTTCTTGATTTTGATTTTATTAGTGGGACTGCTAGGGTTTGTTGGCTGGCAAAACACTGTGGAACTGGCAAAAGAAACAGAAAATTTGTACGCCAATCAACTGAATGGAGCAGTTGCTCTTGCCAACTCTGAGTCAGCTTTGTGGAAACTGCGCTACGGTTTCCCTCAATTTATTGTTCAGCCAGAAAAGCGATCGGAAATTTTGAAAGAAGAGCCAGAATTGTACAAAATTATTGACACTAATCTGCAAAATTATGCCTCTGGTGAATTAACACCTCAAGAAAAAGCAGCCTTCGATAAGGTAAAAAATGTTTATCAAAAATATGTCGCAGCAAGACCTCGGTGGTTTGAGTTGCAACAAGCAGGCAAGATCGAGGAAGCAGCAACGTATCGTGCTACCACTACAACTCTCTTTGGCGCCGAAACAGTTCAAGCATTAAACTCTCTGATCAACCTCCAACGAGAAGTCGGGGAACAGAAACATACTCAAATAGCAGCCAAGGTCCGATCGCTAAAAATCTTGATATTATCAACTATAATTATCGATATTTTGGTGGTAATCACGATCGCAATTTTTGTCAGCCGCTATATCCTGAATCCGGTCGTCAAAGCCGTCAAGAAAATTGTCTGTTCTTCTCAGGAAATTTCCACCACTATCGATTCTCAGGAACATACTGTATCCCAGCAAGCTGCTGCTGTCAATCAAACAACAACCACGATGAATCAATTAGGAGTTTCCTCTCGACACTCGGCAGAACAAGCCGAAGCATCAGCCGTTGCAGCCCATCAAGCATTATCTTTGGCTGACGGAGGAACTAAATCTGTAGCACACACCATGAATGGCATCGCTCTGCTTAAAGATAAAGTTTCAGAAATTGCGGGAAAAATTACGGACTTGAGCGAGCAAACTTTCCAGATTGACGGTATTTCTAATTTGGTTGCCGATTTAGCAAATCAAACAAATATGTTAGCTATAAATGCTGCTGTAGAAGCAGTACGAGCTGGCGAGGAGGGTAAAGGATTTGCTATAGTAGCCGCAGAAATTCGCAAACTAGCTGATGAAAGCAAAATAGCTGCTCAGAAAATTAAAATTCTAGTGACAGATATTCAATCGTCGATCGGTAATACGGTGATGCTTGCTGATGAAGGAACAAAAACAGCGGAGGAAGGAATTCGCTTAGCCCAAAACACAAATCGGGTATTTACTGGTGTCAAAGATGCGATCGATCGGGTATTTTTGAACAACCAACAAATCTCTCTCAATGTTAGCCAGCAAGCATTCGCTATCCAACAAGTGCTGGAAGCCATGAAAAGTATTAATTTGGGTTCTCAAGAAACTACAACAGGTATTGTCAGGGTTAAAGATAGCATCATCGTGCTAGATCGGACAGTCAAACAACTTCAAAAATTGTCGTAAAAATGATCGATCGCCAAGATAAATTGATTGTTTTCACCCGCTATCCAATACCGGGAAATGCCAAAACTCGATTGATTCCAGTGTTGGGAGCCGCAGGTGCTGCCAACTTGCATCGCTTGATGGCTCAACGGACGATCGCCCGTGCTATTTCCATGCAAAATTACGGTCAATTCTCGGTAGAAATTTGCTACACGGGTGCCAGCGAACAACAGATGCAAGATTGGTTGGGCAATGAGTCGATCTACCACCCGCAAATAGAGGGGGATTTGGGAACAAGAATGCTCGCAGCATTTGAAAGTTCTTTTAATTCTGGTGTTGAAAAAGTGGTAATTATCGGTACTGATTGTCCGAGTTTGACAACAGAAATCTTGACGGAGGCTTTTGACGAACTTAGCAAAAATGATTTAGTTTTGGGTCCGGCAAAAGATGGAGGTTACTATCTGATTGGATTGCGCCGATCGCACCCGGAATTGTTCCAAGGAATTAAGTGGGGGACTGATGAAGTGTTTGTCAAAACGCGGGCGATCGCCCGAAAACT
>JBOFTL010000171.1:0-7621 GCA_051652045.1 Microcoleus sp.
ATATACTTTAGCAGCAGCTAAAGCATCCTCCCGCGCCTTGATTTGTGGCGCTATTTCTGCCGATTTTGCCCTCGCTGCATCGATTTTCTGCTGCTGCAATTCCAAGTCCGATCGAGCTTTAATTAACTTTTCTTTGGCCGAGTTGAATGCAGTTTCCGCCGCTGTATATTGACTGCGCGCTTGTTCGACTAAAGCCCGATCGACCTGCAATCGATCGGCCGTTTGCGCATTTACCAAACGCTGTGTTAAACTGGCAATTTCCGGCACGCTAGTATTTAATTCAGACAATTTTTGCTGTAATTGACGCAATTTAGTAATTTGTGAAAACAGCATTTCCCCTTCATCCAAAGCCTTTTGAGCTTCAGCAGCAGCTCGATCGAACTGAGGCAATTGTTGTTCTAAAATAGCTAAGCGCGATCTTTTTTCTGTCACCTCATCCGCAGGCGGCGCATTCAAATCGCCTAACTGCCTTTCCACCATTTCCCGTTCCTGTTTCAGCAACTTTGCGAGCTCGTTTGCTTCCTTGCGCATCTGTTCAAAAATTTCAAATCCTGCAAGTTGTCGCAAAATTTCCCGGCGTTTGGAAGTATCGCCTTTAATAAACTCATCAAACTTTCCTTGAGGCAAAACGATCGATCGAGTAAATGTATCGAAATCCATGCCTAAAATTTGTTCGATCGTATTTTGAACGGCAACAATACTCGTTCCCACTGTTTCCCAATTGCCGTTTTGCCAGCAATCCAAAATCACTTTATTCTCAGGAGATTTCGGACGAAAGCGCCAAGTGCGCGTCACTCGATACTGTGCGGAACCTACTGCAAAACGCAACTGTACTTTTAAATTTTTGCTGCCTTGACTTGCCAGATCTATTACTTGTTTGCCGCTGCGAATTGTCGTGCCGAAAAGAGCGTAAGTCATCGCATCTAACAGCGAAGATTTGCCCGCACCTGTAGCACCCACGATCGCAAACAAATCGAGTTCGGAAAAGTCCAAACGCTGTTCGCGGCGGAAACTGGTAAATCCTTCAAGCAATAGTTCTATTGGACGCATAGGACGATTTTAGATTTTAGATTTTGGATTTTCGATTGGGAGATTTTTGATTGATTGATTTTTCGATTGAGAATTTTTGACTAGAAAAATGTAGATTTTTGATTTTGTTTTAGAATTTTTTGATGGTATTTTTAGGTTTTTGATTTTGCTTTTTAACAATATCATAAACCTGTCACTATAGGAGTCAATCGATTGTTAACCGTCAACTGTCAACTCTCAATTATCAACTCTCAACTACCAGATTTTTGCCATCTGCAAGACAAATCCTGGTAATTCTGGATCGCAACTTACTGTTTCAGAATTATCTAATATTTCAGGTTCTCGATCGGGGCGGTAGATATAGACTTTTCGATTTTTGCGATCGATTAATAAGCCTAATAATACACCATTGTCAAGATATTCCTGCATCTTTTTTTTCAAGCCGCTGAGAGTGTCGCTAGAAGACCGTAATTCAATTACAAAGTCAGGACAAATCGGTGCAAATGATGCTTTTTCTTCTTCAGTTAAAGCATTCCAACGCTCTAATTTAATCCAGGAAACATCAGGAGAACGAGTTGCCCCATTCGGCAGGGTAAAGCCTGCACTAGAGTCAAAAGCTTCACCCGTGCCATCTTGTTCTGCCCAGTTTGCAAGTTGCTGAGCAATTTTAATGTTGCGGTTTCCTGTATCTGAAAAAGCTGGTGGCATAACGATAACTTCTCCACTAGCAGTACGTTCAATTCTCAAATCGCGATTGGCCAAACAAAATTCATAAAACTGTTCGACAGTCATCGATTGACTACCAGGGAGATTTACCGTCAGCGGGACAGTTTGGGTTTGAATTAGCAGCGTCGTCATGGTTTTCCCTCTTGTTTACTTGTTAAAAAAAATTACCTAATTCAACTAAGTCTTAGAACAATAAAAATCTTGAATTCAGTAAATTACTCCAACTTTAGTTGTCATTATTCCCGATACTAAAGAATGTTGAACAATAAAAAACTCATCCGTGTATCCGTGTCCGAATCCGTGTCGTGCCTTCTTCCTTCTAATTATTAACTGTCTCTTTGAACTTCTTGTACAAATTTTTAAATTCCTCCAATACGGCCGGTTGCGGTGTTGTTCCCAAGCGGTGTTGATAGTAATTGCAAAACTCTTGTTCGGGGTCGAAATTAGTTCGATCGCGCTCAATTACTTCTGCAATTTCTAGCGCGGCTTCCGGGTAGCGCGGCTCGATTAACAAAGCTTGAGAGCAAATTTGCCGCACTCGATCGGCCAATCCGATCTGCGGGCTATCTAAATCGACAATTACTTTCAAAAAACCCGGATGGTATTGATGGGCTTCTAAATTTTTATCTAAATTATCACTATTACATTTAAGCACTTTTAAAGGTTTGTGGCAACTCACAGTTTTAAATTCCACTCGCGCCGGACTTCCCGGTTCGACTTCGATTAAGCAAAATCCTTTTTCTTGTTCCGCTTCGCCGAAATCTAACTGAATTAAAGAACCGGAATAATAAGCGGGAGAAACTTTTGATGCGCGCTGGTGGATGTGGATGTGTCCGAGGGCGATATATTGAGCTTCGGGCGGCAGAGTTTGCGAGGATAGCAGGTATTTATCTCGCGTGTAGTAACTTGCTTCCGATTTTGCCAATCTAGCGCCGTCAATGCTCATGTGTCCCATCAAAATATTCACAGTATTGTCGCGAAATTCGCTAGTTAAATTTTGCAATAAATCTGCTACAATTTGACGGTAATCTTGACGCCGATCGCCCGCATAAGATTGCCACAGAGAATTAGCATCTAACAGTCTTTGTTCCGAAGCAAAAGGCATCGCACCGACGCAAAGTTTACCGCTTTTCGTGTTAAGATGGATCGTGCCGCCATCTGCCGATCGCCTCGGTTTTCCTAAAGCGCGAACGCCTGCGAGGGAAAGCAATTGCGCGATGCTGTCGATGCGGGAAGCAGAATCGTGATTGCCTGCAATTGCAATTGCCGGAATGCCCGCTGCTTGCAAGTTGCAGAAGAATTGATAGGCAATTCGTTCGGCATAAGCTGTCGGATTCGGCACGTCAAAAATATCGCCCGCAACGAGCACAGCATCCACATCTAAAGCCTTAGCTTGCTGCAAAATTTGTTCGAGGGCGATCGCAATTTCTGGAGTGCGATCGATCCCTCGAAAACGCCGTCCTAAATGCCAGTCAGCAGTATGAATTAATCGCATAATTAGTTGATAGTTGAGAGTTGATTTGAGAGTTGATAGTTGATAGCTTGACCTGAGCTTGTCGAAGGTTTGACAATTGACAGTTAAATTTTAATCCTAAATCAGGATTTACTGTCTTCTTTATATTCTCTCACTTTCTCTGTTGTCTCTGCGCACTCTGCGGTTAATTTTAAATATAAAAGCACACCACAATTTATGCCTCTTCTTGTTTTTGAATTGCTATTTCGATCTCGTCGGGATATACCTCAGCATAGCTAAAAGCATTCACCAAATCTGCTGCATTCAGATCGGGATGACCTTCTAAAATACGAGCATCAGTAGCACCTTGACGGCGATAACTCACCAACAGCCAAACAGGAATTCGCGTTTGTCTGATGCAGGCTTCACCGCCCATGACACCGGGAGTCTTTTGAATTCCCAACCAAATGTTGCTTAAACTTTGAGCTAGCAATTGTATAGCTTGAGCCTTCTCTTCGGGAGTTAAAGCCAGCAGTTGCGGTTGCAATTCTTTCAATGTCGCGTTCGCAGTTATTGAATTCATAAAAAATTAACTTGTATTGCTCTACTTGTATTCTAACACTAAGTAAGTTCACCTAATTAAAGTCAAGCTCTAAATTGCCTAACAGCTTACTGTATCGAGATTTTTCCTTCTTCCTTCTTCCCTTTTCCTTATACTTAGCTCGATATTCTTTCTTATTCCTAACATCCGCTACATCTCGTACATTGCCCGCACTCAAACCCCCATCCGCTACATCCGCTACAAAATCCGCTTCCCGTTCTATTCCACAGGCTTCACGTCATGAAATCGGGTGTAATCAACAGCCCGTTTACCATTAGGAGTGCGGGCAATAATATCTACAAACCGCATATTCCACAAAACTTCTGATGCTACAAAAGAATGGCGGGCGTGAATAGTTTGCGAAACCGTTTCGTCAAGTCCGGTTAGCGTAATTACAATTTCCGCTTGATGCTCTACTAAATCTTTTGCAGTTAAATTATACAAAGGACTGTTCTCATCTATAGCGTGCATTACAGTCCAAGTTAGAGCAAAAATTGGCGAGTTGCTGCGGATTAATTGCAAGTCGTAAAAACGGCGCATTAATTCTCCTTCTGCTGTCACCTCATCGCGAATCAAAGTAGCTCGTTGCTGCGCTTCTAAAATTTGATTGCGGCGCTGATTTGCCGTGCGGTACATGAGAGTTGGAACGCCATTAAAAGGAGCAACAACTGCTACGCGACTGAAAATAACTCTAGCTGTCGGTCGCGAAAATTTAGCAAAGGCAAGTCCGGTAACCATCGCCACTCCCCACAAACCAAACAGTGCTTGTACGGCAACTACAGTATTAGCATAATCATTGCGCGGATACATCGACCCGTAGCCGATCGTCGCCATTGTTTGCACGCTGAAATAAAAAGCATCTTTGAAAGAACCGTGCCGAGCATTAGCGATACAATCTCCTCCCGCTAAATATACTAAAGCAAATAAAGAATTGGTAGCTGTATAAGTGAGAAAAATTAGCAGAAAAAATTGCGGCCAACCAAGATTGAGCAGCCAGTGGTAGAGGTCGGCAAAATGCAGGCGAGGTACTCCCAGCCTGACGATATTCAAGCTGAATTGTCCTTTGCGGTTCACTAAACGAACTTGTGGCAGGCGGTTGCGGTTGATTTTCATTGCGTTTTGTAACTGCTGCTGTGTCAATTTGTAACTATTGCTTGGACTGGGAAAACATATCCTTTAGACTGATTGCTGATTCCAAAGATTAGGATAGCAAGGAAATTTAAAAATGGTTGAGCTAAACTGGCACGACTATCTAGTTATGGTTTCTTGTGTGGCTTCTGTTGCCGGTCTACTGCTACTGGGCGAACCTACCGCTACTGATTCCCAAATTCCAGCAGACGAGCGCGATGTAAGTGAAGAAATCCTCCTCAAGATGAGCTTTACTTATTCGATCGTCTACTCTATCTCTGCTTTAGGATTAAACTTCCCCTTACCGGAAGATAGCATCGTGTTGCTAAGTTTGAAATTTAGCACGGTTCTTTCTTATTTGCTGACGGCTGCCAGCATCCTCAGCGTACCGCTGCAACGCATGGCTGTTCGACGAGTTGAAGAATGAAGGGAAAGGGTTCGTCTTCAAAGTTTTGAGTTTTGAGTTTTGATTTTTGAGCTCAAGATTCCTAAATTCAAAACTCAAAACTTAAAATTCAATAGGACTTACACAACAAATGGTTAAAAACACTATTTATAGCCGTAAGGTGCGCACTGCAAGCCCTACTTATAGATTCGGTGCGTAAGTCCTATTTAACACTGACTCCCTAATGTTTCCCGATGTTGGGAAGTCGGACGTAACGAGTCCAAAAAGGCTTTTGTCCGTCACCTCGATATTTCAATTTGCCCGCACTTTCTTGCTGTTCTTGATGTGGGAAAATCTGGGAAACTACCCTCATACTACCCGCGATCGCGCCCTCAGCATCCCGCATCGGTGCCGTCCAAATACAAACATCAATTAATTCACCATCTTTTCGCTGTCGGCGGCATTTCCTGGCAGTTTGTGCAACCCCCGTCAATTCTGACTGAAACATCTCATAAAAATCAACATTTTCCTCACCGGGAACGATGGGCAATAATTCACCTAACACCTCAGATTTATTCCAGCCAAAAATTTCCTCCGCCGCTGGATTCCATACTGTCACCAAAGCATTAACATCAAGTCCGACAACTCCTACGGGCAAAGCTTGAATTAACTCCTGAAAAACTAGATTGGCTTCGCACAGTTTAGCCTCTGCTTGTTTGTGTTCGGTGATGTCCTGACAGGCCCCGTAAATGCGGATAGCCCCACCCATTTCTTCATCCCAAATTACTTGGCGGCAATCCCACAACCATCGGATTTCCCCAGTTTTTGTGATAATTCGGTACTCGCTGACTTCTTGGCAACTGGACGATCGATCTTGTGCTTGTTCTCGCAGCATTTCTCTGTCGTCGGGATGAATGCAAGCGCCTTCAGGCCAGCCGGATATTTCGATTTCTGCTGCAGTATAACCGGTGATGCGAGTAAAAGCTTCAGTCATCCATTCGCAAGCCCAAGTTCGATCGGGCAATACGTTAAAAGAATAGGCAAAATCTGAGGTACTTTGCGAGAGGATGCGGTAACGAGATTCTGATTCTCGCAAAGCTGCTTCGGTTTCTTTGAATTGGGTAATGTCTCTATTTGTTACCAAAACAGCTTCGATCGTACCGTCCATACTGAGGATGGGGCTGAAAATATAACTGCAATAATTATTGCGTCCGGTACGCGGATTGATAAACTCAGCTTCTGCGGTTAAACTTTGTCCGGTTGCTAAGATATTTTCCCAGTCATTGCTGTGGATTTTTATCAATTCTTCTGGTAATCCGAGTTCTGCTAATGTTTTGCCGAAAACGCAAGCTTCCGACAATCTAGTTAGTTCTAATCCGGCGCGGTTGATGTAAGTTAATCTTTGGGATCGATCGAACATCAACAGTCGATCGGGTGTAGTTGAAAGTACAGTATCCAGCAGTTTTGTTTGCTGTTCTAATTGAGAGTAAATTTTTCCCAGGACATTTTCTGTAATTTTGCGATCTGTTATATTGCGGAAGAACACCGACAAACCCTCGGCAGACGGATAAGCTTCGATTTCAAACCAGATATCCAGCGTCTGATAATATCCTTCAAATTTGACAGCAACATTTTCAGATACGGCTTTATAAAATTGCTTAAAAAAAATCGTATCTGTTATATCAGGAAACTCTTGCCAAATATTTTTTCCGAGAAGTTCCTGTCGCCCTCTTTGCAAGCACACCTCTGCTTTCGGGTTGACGTAAGTAAACTGCCACTGGCGATCGATCGCGTAAAAACCATCTGTAATCTTTTCTAAGATATTAACAACTTGCTGTCTCGATTTTTCTAACGCTGCTTCCGAGATTTTCCGCTGCGTGATATCGCGGGAATTGATAATGATACCATTTATGCTGGAATCGTGCAGCAAATTGTTAGCAATGACTTCTAAATACACCCAGTAACCGCTAGCGTGGAGTTTGCGGCATTCAATCGGTCGTGCCATCCCCGGCTGTTTGAGCAATTTAGCAAAATATTCTTGCCAAGCGGGTATATCGCCTGGGTGCATGATATCCGTTTGAAATTCACCAATTCTTTGTTCTGATGAGTAGCCTAAAACCCGTTCTAATACGACCGGACTTTGGTCGCGAATTCGCCCGTCAGCTTCTAGAATTGTTATCAGATCGGAAGAATTTCGCAGCATGGTTTGCAGTTTGGCTTCTCCTTTGGCTAGTGACTGAGTAGCTCTTTTGTACTGCTTTTGCCATTGTTCTAACTGTTTTTCTAATTGACGGATTGT
>JBOFTL010000172.1:0-5113 GCA_051652045.1 Microcoleus sp.
ATTAGTAGCGTTGTCGATTGTGCCGTCAGGGTTTGAAAGCTTTGGCTCATAGCGAAAATCCGCCAGGGGTTCAAACCCCTGGCTCATAGCGAAAGTCCTCCTAAGAAACTCGAAGGGGGGAGGGGGAGAGGGGGGGATGGGGAGAAAGAGTTTCTTTTTTCCATAACGGGTGCGCAGCCTCCGCGGGACGCTCTAAAAGAGGACTGAAGAATTCATTTATTCTTCTTTAACTAATGCGATCGACTCTAATTTCTTCAGTCGTCTTGAGACGACTTAAGCTATGAGACGGGGGTTTAAACCCCCGGCGGACTTTGCGACTAATGGATGATAAAACAGGACTGAATCATTGCTTAATTCTTTAACTAATGCGATCGACTCTAATTTCTTCAGTAGGGACACGGCAGTGCCGTGTCCTTGAGGGGATTGTCCGACAGCCGGATGTACTTCATAAACCTTCCATCTGCTGTATTAGACTCGATCGAGCGGAGATGATATAATTCATTAATTCTAAAAAATAAAAACAATATCGCACCGAAAAATCATGACACAAGAAACAATTTTGCGTAAAGCACTACCCTTACAAAATTTAATTCCACTTTTTTCACAAGCCGAAGACATTAACTACTGGCGGCATCTGAACCCAAATTCCAAGATTTCTGACAATCCATTTACTGAATTTCAAAATTTCCCCGATATCGATAAACCGACACTCGAAGCATATGCTTTGCAACTGAAAGAAGAAGGATATTTTCAAACTAACCCCTTGATTCCCGCCGCCATCCTTCAGGAAATGAGGGAATGTATCGATCGAGTGAAAGCAGCAGGTTTTCCGCAGATGTTTGCCCTTGTCTACGATGTTTTTTATCGATCGCTAGGTTACTTTCACTCAACCCTGACAGGAATTCTCGGTTCGGGTTATCGGCTAGTTCCCAATTTCTGGGTTTACTATATAGATGCTGTTGATACAGGCAAGGGATTTGAACCCCATCGCGATGCAGAATATGAGGATACGATAGACGCGAATGGAATGCCGACAGTAATTACTATTTGGATAACTATTACTGATGCCAATCCTCTAAATTCATGTATGTATATATTGCCTGCTAATCGCGATCCTCAGTATGCTGAAGCCATCAACAATTTACAGACACCGGCCGATCGATTTGCTTTGGAAGATATCAGGGCATTACCTACAGCAGCGGGAATTCTTTCATGCTGGGATCAGTATGTTTTTCACTGGGGAAGTCGCAGCAGCAAGCGAGCTAAAGAACCTCGAATCAGCTATGCTGCTTACTGTCAGCGGGGAGATTTGACACCTGTAGATGATGTGACGATCGATATCCCGTCAGCAATTAGTTTTCAAACTAGGTTGGGCTTAATTTGTCGCGGCTTATATCGGTATTCTTACGCGAGTTTTGAGCGATCGAAGGAAACTGAACCGGCTTTGGATTTTTTGCATCAGCAAATGGCAAGCCTGAAAAATATTTAAAAGCGTGTTTGCTTAACCGGTTCTTCCTTACTTAGGATGCTAAATCTTTAGGAAAATTCCCAAAAAGTAAAGCCCCCTTTATCGTGTGCTATAGTGCGTCGATCGAAAATCAATGAAAATGCGTAAACAACCAGATTTCTGACTGTTAAACGATATAAGGAGAGTTAATTGGTTCGGCCCGATTGGTGGCTACCAGAGTTTGATAAATCAGGGCGGATATTTCGCCGCGGGTGATGTCGCGGGATGGGGATAATCTCGCGCGATCGGGATAATTCACTACGATTTTGCGTTCCGTTGCTGTTGCTATTGCAGTCGTAGCAAAACTGGGAATAAAAGCTCGATCGCTGTAAACGCTTAAAGAATTAGGATTGCCACCGGTTAACTGCAAGCCGTTGACTAAAGATACGATCGCTTGAGATCTGGTCAAATTCTGATTCGGGCGAAATGTCTTGTCAGGATATCCGATCAAAAATCCCGCCTGATTGGCTTTTTCGATCGCCCCTTTTGCCCAAAAATCCGCCGCTATATCTGTAAAATTCGTCGCCTGAAGGCGCGGTGCGAGATCGAAAGCTTTTGCCAGCAAAGCCGCATATTGAGCTCTTGTTAAACTGCGATCTGGTAGAAAATTCCCCTCGGGAAACCCGCTGACAATTTTCATTTTTGCCAATCTTTCGATAAACTCCTTCGCCCAGTGCGTGCTGATATCGCTAAACACTGGAGTCGGCGTTGGTGTTGGCGTTGGCGTCGGAGTCGGAGTTGGCGTCACTGTACCCAACTCAAATAAACCTTTGACTTGTGCGGGATTTAACTGATTTCCCACTGCAAAAATTTTGACTCCAGTGGCGTTTTGCAGATCGAATTGACCGTTATTCCGAAAGATATTGCCGCCCCTATTTTGGGAGGTTCCCACATCGGGAAGCGATTTACCTACCGCAGTCAAACCGTCTTGTGCATTTCTTTCAATGCGATTGTTGCGCAAAGTCGGTTTAGATTCTCCTGCAAGCACCACGCCCGATCGATTTTCAACAATTTGATTGTCAATAATTAAAGGTGCAGACTGAGCTTGCAGGGAAATTCCATAACCGGTATTTTGAAAAAGATTGCGCCGAATTACACCTTTAGCAGTCCCCGCCATAATAACGCCGGCGGCTGAATTTTCCAAAAATACATTATCTAAAATCGCAGGATTTGCCGTACCCGTGGCAAATACCCCTTCCCGCTTGCACAGCGTAAAAGTGCAGTTAGCAACAGTGGCAGAAGTAGACTCGATCCAAACTCCCGTGCCGCGAATTTCGAGATTGGTAACAGTTACGCCCCGCAATTCAGCATCGTTTGCTAGCAGTATCGTAATATTTTGCCCCGCAGCGGTAGGGCTGACAAATTTGCCGCTACCTTGAATCAAAATACCTTTACCTTTGTTAATTTCATTGCCAATAACTTTAACACCCGCAGCAATTGCTAAAGGAAATCTTTCGCCGCTGGCAGCACTGTATGTTGCTGGTACTAGGACAATAGTAGTGCCTGATGCAGCGATGTTGAGGGCGCGGGTTAGAGTTTTGAATGGAGATGCTTGGCTTCCGGCTGCTGTATCGCTGCCCGTTGCTGGATTGACGTAAAGTGTTGCCATGATTTTGTAAAGCAGAATGCCCGATCGAGCCTTGGTACAATTTTTATATGAAATTTGCCTTTCATCGATGTTTTTCAACACTCTGATGAAAGGCGGCGATCGAACTTAGTTTACCATAATGAGTTCGCGATGAGAGCAAATATTTTAGCTTTGAGGTAGGGGTTGAAACCCCCTACCGGACTCCAGCTTTAAAGTTAATCTCATTGATGTCAACTGAAAACTTCAATCCTCAATTAATCTCATTTTTACCTGAATACAGTCCCCCCTCCTTAAGGCTAGAAGGGATCTATTTCTACAAATACATTCATTTGATTCATCTGAACTTCACCGAACAAAGTTCCAAAAGATACATCCGCCGCATCTCGACCGATACCAATGCGAATTATGCCGTCGATCGGAGCAAGTCGAGTAGCATCAAATAAATACCAGCGATCTCCCAAAAAAGCTTCAAAACAAGCGTGAAAATCCGCTGGTTCCAGCTTGTAAGCGTAAGCAGAAACAAAGCGGGCGGGAATATTTAAAGCGCGGCAAAAAGCGATTCCCAAGTGAGCGAAATCGCGACAAACTCCCGTTCTTTCTCTAGCGGTATCGCAGGCTGAAGTTTGTGAATCGCTACTGCCAGAAAGGTATTTGACTTTACTGTAAATCCAGTCACAAATTGCGCTGACTCTGGCATACCCAGGCTCTAAATTTCCAAATTCAGAGTTTGCCAAACCAACTAATAAATCTGACTGGCAGTAGCGACTGGGATAGAGATAGTACAGGGTTTCTAAAGGCAAATTAGCGGGAGGAATTTCGGCTGCTGCTTCCGGTTGAACTTCAAATTGGGACAATTCTACTGTTGCTCGATAGGATAGCTGCAAGTTTCCCGACATGGCATTCGATCGAATGTAGCGGTTTCCTTCGAGAGGACTGATATATTCTTCTACCTCGATCGAGGGATTTAGTTTGAGTTCTTCTGTGACAATATTTTGACATGAATCGCTGACAATTTGGATGTTCCAAATCAGGGTACTGGATTGGGCGATCGTGTAATCTAGTTGACAGCCTAGATTAAATTTTTGCTTAACCTTTTGGTTGAGTTTTTGCATAAGAAACATACATCTTTAGATAGATATAATTTTAACATTTAACTTGTTTAAATTAGTTCTAGCTAAAGTAGTAATTAAGATCGATCGCGAGCGGGGACGCTCGCACTACAACTATCAACTATCAACTATCAACTATCAACTCTCTTATATGGAACTTACAAATAAAGTAGCGGTAGTTACGGGAGCGGGTTCCGGTATCGGCAAAGCAGCCGTGCAATTGCTCGCTCGATCGGGTGCAAAAGTGGCAGCAATGGGTCGTTCCGAGGCAGAATTAAAAGAGGTTGTCGAGTCGATCGCCAGCAGCGGTGCTGAAGCAATTTCGGTACTCGCCGATATTTCTCAACCGGAACAGATGCAAACAGCAATAGATCGGATTGCTGACAAATGGGGGCGGTTAGATATTGTCTTCGCCAATGCTGGAATTAACGGAGTTTGGGCCCCGATCGAACAGCTAGAACCTGATGAATGGAACAAAACAATTAATGTTAATTTAAATGGAACTTTTTACACTGTTAAATATGCCGTACCTTACCTAAAAAAACAAGGCGGTTCGGTAATTATCACTTCATCAATTAACGGCACTCGCGTGTTTAGCAACACGGGAGCAACAGCTTATTCTTGTACTAAAGCAGCGCAAGTAGCATTTACCAAAATGTTAGCTCTAGAATTGGCGGACGATCGCATTCGAGTCAATGTAATTTGTCCGGGAGCAATTACAACTTCGATCGACAAAAATACAGAACAGCGCAATTTAGAATCCGTGAAGCAACCTGTAGAATACCCTCAAGGACAAATTCCTTTAACTCACGGCAAATCGGGGACGGCCGAACAAGTAGCGCAATTAGTGTTATTTTTAGCTGCTGATGTTTCCAATCACATTACTGGTACTGAAATTTGGATCGATGG
>JBOFTL010000173.1:0-2219 GCA_051652045.1 Microcoleus sp.
TGCGCGATCTCGTATTCTTGTTTATAGCGGGCTAATTGTGCCGGAGTCGGATAGTCTTGTTTGAGGACCTTGAAAATTACTGCTGCCCCGTCGCTCGATCGCGTCCCGCGATAAACTAGGGAGCGATCGCTTTCATAGATTTTGCGGAAAATTTTGTAGCCGGGAAGGTGGAGCATAGCCGTAGCTGTTAGTGGAGAAGGTTGACCAAATGCAGCAGTAGTAGCGTCTATCTTAGTCTAGCCACTCGGCTAATCTCAAACTTGGCTGTTGGCACCCCAGAACATCGCATTGTCTTCACTCTCAGATAATAACCGCTCCAAATAATCACCCTGCCTCGATGTGCTAGCATTCAAGGCAGGGTAATTCTTGACAACATCCATATATTTTGGAATCAATCGATTTTGAGTTGGCTTTCCCGCTGCGAGTGGGATTTGGCTTCCCGCAAGCGTCATTCGCCCAGTCGGGTTATTTTAGCGGTGCGCTCTGCTAACATCAGCAGCAGATAAATCGTCATTACATAGCCCGCTGCCAGGATGGGAATAATTAGAGGAATATCACGATAAATCATAGTGGTAGCCATATATAGGTGAAGGGAGTTTCAAGCAGGGGGAGGATTAGTTCAAAACCTACTACATTCAGTCAGCGCGCCAAACTTACTTCGGGCTCTGAAGGCTGCTTTTCCATATCAAGTTTCAGGAACAAACTGTTCCTTCTCAACAATAATTTATTGCTTTACTCATGCTTGAACAGCCTAAAGTAGTCCACATTAGCTACTGAGAGCTTCCGTGCACGCAAAATACGCTACTCTTAGCTCCCGACAATTTTCTCTCGCCAATGCTGAAATTTTTGCCAGGAGTTTCGGCCGCGATCGGTCTAACAAGGCTTGCTCTACAAGCTCTTACAGATACTGCTCGAGCTGCCTGCCGATCTAGCTGTACTTAATGTATGGAATTGTTTAAATCCTTACTATATAAGATAACACAAGCTTTCCAGGTTTTACGGATTTTTTTGCAATTAAGTTAACAATTCTACACAATTAATAATTCGGGGTGGAAAAAACAGTCCCGACAGCCGCTTTCTCTAATGTAGAACTCGGTATAGTTACCTATTGACCGCTAAATGTATCGCAGTTATCAAAATTCATTCTACACCCATCGTTGCGGGTGAGGTCCGGGATGAATTAATTGCCTATTCAGCTAATGTATCGCAGTTATCACAATTCATCCCACACCCATCGTTGCGGGTGAGGTGCGGGACGAATTAATGGCCCATTCACGAAAGTGTCGGCGCGTGAGGGCGGTGCCGTTGTCTTATCTCAAACTACCCGAAGCATTCGGATTCAGCAATCTCAAATTAGGTGCGGCAGTGCCGTAGTTTACCCGACAGCCGATATTAAATAAACTAGAACTGCACTCAAGAGGTACAATTTGCTGGTCGAGCAAAGCACTGCAACTGACATACTCGTCACCATTAGTATCTCTTACCATACATTCAACAGGTTTAGCGCCCGATCGAGCCGCCCAACTCTTCATCCCCGTGACGGCAATAATGTGCTGCCAATAAAACATCAGCAGCAACACAGCAAACAGGACAGCTACTCCCAAACCTACTTTAAGCTTCCAACTGCTGAGAACATTTCCTACGCTCATTTTAACATTTTCCACTAAAGAAATTGAACTATCCGTACTTGTTTCTGCAACTTCCAAATTTGTTTGTGTTTGTTCTGCTGGAATTTCTGACATGATGTAATATCCTCTTATTGTTAAGGCTTGCTTAAGCTTGCAGTTGCGCGCGCGAACTCAGGCGCAAGCATTTACTTAATCTTCAAAATTTTAGCAAATACTAACGATCGCTGACAACTGTAAAGTATCAGTTATATCTTACGGCATAGCGATCGGATCTGACATCTTATAGCGGGTCATTCCGGGATGTTCCAGGAGGCAAACAAGTTAAATAAACCCCCTACTACTACACAAAAAACTTTATCTATCACCCTGCTGGATCTCAATTTTTCCCTGTTTTTAACTTCCCAACATTGCCAGTAAATCTGATTCTGAAAGTTGAGAGATTCCGAGCGATCGAGCTTTGTCTAACTTTGAACCCCCATCCTCGCCTACAACTACATAGTCAGTTTTAGCACTAACAGAATTAGTGACTTTTCCTCCTGCTTTTTGAATCAGATCTTTTGCTTCATCTCGTTTCATTGTCGGCAAAGTTCC
>JBOFTL010000174.1:0-11721 GCA_051652045.1 Microcoleus sp.
AATGCGAGGAAATTCGCTGGGTGACGCTTGATGAAATGCACCAATTTACTTTTCCCCAGGCGAACGATCGAATTATTGCCGCGCTGCTTGATGGGCGATCTGCTTAAATTCAATAATTGACAATTACTTGAATTGACAATTGACAATTATTTGAATTGACATAAGCTCAAATCGCATTTAGCTGCTTTTCTTGGGGGTCGATCGAACGTGGTATATCGATCGCGATCGGATTAATTCGGTTCGTAGTGAGGACTTCAGTCCGAAATCTTCCCAAAAAATCAAAACATACCAATGAAAATTAAGTTATTAGCAATTTTATGGTCTATGGGGATAGCAGGAATCATCTTCCCCCAAGCAATAGCGAGTGAAACACAGCGAATGGAGTATCGAAAAGTTCCATCCACTAAAGAGAAAGTTTATTTCGATTTAGTGCCGATCGGTAAAACTAGACTGTTTTCCTCGATCGCCAAAAACTGCTCGATCGAAGATTTGAAAACTTGGCGGCATCCAGTGCGATCGCTACTTATAGAAAGAGGTGCAAAAATAGAACAAGTTCAACTCTGTAACGATCGAGTGTATCCCATCTTTTTCGTGCGATTTCCCTACGATCCGCAAGGGCAAACAGCTAGCTATTTCTCTCCCCTCTATGATGCAATGCGTCGCGCAAATGGAGGTTATCCATTCTCGTTTGTATCCGTTTCCGATAACACTATTGTGAATGTTTCATATCGCCGAGATGGACGCCCGCAAGTCGAATATGAAAGGTATCGATCGTAATATAACGTTAAATTAAGTTATCGCAAAACAAGCGATCGAGTACGGGCGATCGGCGTAAAGTTGCTCGAAGCGCGATCGTAATTGAGTTAGGATGGTTTTGAGTCGATCGTTGACGATCTTATTTGTTATAAATAATGGGAGGGCAATATATGCTCTATGTTAAAATTGCTATAGAGCAACAGGATTAAGCATAAACCAGGTGCGAGGTGATTTCAAGTCAAGATTGGAGAGTCCCAGAAGCAGCTAACCAGAAAATACCCCAATCCTGGGGTGATGCGCAACCAAACAAAAAGAAACCAGGTTGGCGGTGGCGAGATCCAGCAAATCAGGGAAATGGCGTGAGGATTGACAAAGGGGATGCAGATAGCAGTTTTCCTTCTCAACAGGTAGACCACGTTATTATTAGAAAAGACGGTCAAGTTATCGGTAAAAATGGTCAGCCGATCGCAGGTAGTATCAAAAATAATCCTACAGAAGCTCACATCCCTTTAGATGAATGGTTGCAATGGCAAACCTGGTACACACCTTAGTTAAGGAGAAAGTTGTATGGTAAAGTATCCGAAAATGAGAGAGGAGTTGTTAGAAACTCTCCGCAGCTTGGCAGATAGAGAATATCAAGATAAAGTTTGGCTAGACGGTGATTATCCTCCAGGAATTGAGTGCGACAGTTTTGATGAGGCGGTTCATTTTCTTTACGATGATACTGTGTTGTCAGAAAACCCTGATGGGGCGATCGGAGTAATTATTGAAGATGAAAAAGAAGCTCGTTTGATGTCAGCAGTTTGTCAGGCTATAGACTTAGTATTTGAGGTTTTGGGAACAGGAGTTTCTGATGAGGAATATATTAAATCTGCTGAGTGGACGGGGGTAGTTGAGGCTGCATTGAAAGCCTTGCAGGTGATGGAAGTTCGATCGCAGACAGCGGTTAAGGTTTGAGTGAAAGTGCGATCTATCTGCTCGATCGCACTTCAAGCAGAATGCTTTAACTCTGGCTGAATTTTAGCAACAATAAAAGGAGATTCGAGGTCGATCTACCAGTTTTCATCAATAACCTTGAGATTTGCACGATAGCGGTAATCTCCGCCTTCTACGAGTACCTTTTATTTTTAGCCTTCCTCCGCAAGTTCTCCAGTTTTCTCTTGTCCTCGATACTTCAAGCCTTTGATTTCTCTCTGAAAGTCCTCATATTTATCGATTCTTTCCGTTAGATTTGTATCAAGTTGGTAATCTTTTCGGATACTTTCAACCGCTTTTATAATTGCTTCAGCATCAAAGCTAGTATCTCCTGTTAGCAAAACATTCAGCTTATGCAAAAAACCAACAGCGTCTTCTTTGTTAGCACCGTTCGGATGATTATTAAAGAAGCTTTCTTCTAAACCGCCGATCTTCTCTGAAGCCTTTTCACGAGTCCTCTCAAGTTCTGCCTCACCAATTCGCTCATCAAGCTCGCGGAACAGAATTTTAAAGTTATGGTTGAACTTATTGAGTGCCTCTAAATCTTTTGGTTCTAATTTTTTTTGGTCGCTACAGCTTTTTTTATGCAGCTCCTCTACTACTTTAATGACGTATCTGGCAAAAGGAAGCTTGCTTAATTGGGGTTTATCTTTCGATGCCGCTTCAACGCAGGAATAGATCGCTTTGAACATTGTCATACCTTCATTGAGTTTTTTCTGAATCTCTTCCTCTTTGATATCTTTTATATCGGGTTCTGTCAGCCCACAGATATCTTTTGCATACCTGCAGGCTGCCAATAAACCGATCCTTAAAGGAATAAGATCTTCAATTTGAGCATCTTTGAGTTTTTCAGGAAGATTCACTCCTAGTTCTCTCAAATCACCGATTTGAAGTACATAACGTTGTTTGAGTAAAGGAGTCTTCTGCCAACCATACTTTTCCTCCGTCAGTTGTAGCTTTGCTTTATTTCCATCTGAGTCGCTGTCCATAAGGACAATCACGGCTGCTTGCTCAGTATCCCGACTACGTGCTAAGAAAGTCATGTAAGGAACATTTCCAGTTCCTCCAGCAGGCACAATCGTTATTTCATTCAAGTTCAAAGTTTCTCGCTTCGATGCACCGCTTCGCAGTAAATAAGTTGCTGCACCTGCAAGCAAAACTTGATCTACAGACCCCTCAACCATAAGATTGCACTGACTGATATAAACAGTTTCAGCGACAAATGCCCCTAATGAAGAACGAAGTGGTTCATAGCGGTTATTGGCAGCACTCTTAACTACTTGTGTCCCTTCATATCCAATTCCTTTATTCAAAACACGGATGCGTTCAGAGTGATTCTTATCGATCAAAAAAGGAGAGTGAGTAACATAAACTACCTGAGAACTGGGAGTACCATCTTCAGAACTTGCAACTTCTTCAAAAATCTTCAGTAGATCCTGTTGAGCCTGACTGGATAAGTAGGTATCGGGTTCATCCATGAGAAGAATTTCAGGGATGCTATTAGGTGGTTTATATGACCTATGTTGAATAAAGTAACTGAGAAAGTATTTTAAACCTGAGCTTCTCTCCTCAAAAGAGTATTTTGTCCCCGTCCGATCGACAATACTGAATTCTAAATTATGGTCTTTAGCTTGAACGAGAATTTGAAATTTATTATCTTGTAGCCAATACTTGGGAAAATTCAGATTAGCTGATAGTTGTTTGTTAATTTGATCTATTAATGCCTGCGTATATCCTATATCGTTTTCCGCCATTGCATTTGCTAAATCGACAATAGCTGTATCGCTAATTTTGGCAATAGTGCATATCATATTATAAGCAAGTTTTATGCCTTTGTCTTCCTTTGATTCCCTATTATTGTCTGTATTATTATAGCTGTCTTCAAGTTCTTTTAAAAGATTGTTAATTAGTTGAGTTCCCTTTTTTTGAGCATCGTGAAAAGTCTGTGGATTTTGAAATAAGGCTGAATCTTCTACTAGTTTATCAAGTAAAAATCTAATATTCTCTCTTTTTTCAAAAGATAACAATTCATATCTTGTGCCTTCAGGCTTTCCATTGATAATCTGAACTAATTTTTGAATCGGTACACTATCTGGGAGGGCTGTAGTAGTATCGAGTCTTCTAGTTCTTGGTAGTATCTGCTGAAATTGTTCAAGAGAATCTGATTTAACTGGATGTGGGTTTTTACCATCAGGCAGATAAATTATTAATTCATCAACGTTTTTTCTGAGTAAATAAAATCTATCAAATTGTTGAGCTTTTGGAATTTCAGAGATCTCCTTGATTTGGTTGGCTTCTTCTGTAGAAACGCTAGACCATTCAGTAACAAAATCTGGAATACGTGACTTATCAGCAGTGATGAGAAATCTGTCAGAGTATCGGCAAAAATCTGAGGCTGAGATTTTACAATCTTTATAATCATGTCCAGTAATTGCTTTTTCGATCGCGGTCAGTAGGTGTGATTTTCCTGATTCATTAGCACCGACTACTGCCGTGATTTGCGGCTCTATAGGGACTTTAATGAAGGGGAACCATAAGTCGCTATCATCTGTCTTAATCATTTCCCAAGGAAATTTTTTTATGTCTTGATTCGGCTTTTTGGGGTTAGTCGATTCATGGTTTCTAGTGAGATATTGTCGCGCATGATCGACGTTGAAAGATTTATAGAATCGGATAAAAATTGTATCTAGTATCATACTTAGGGAAAAATGGGGAACACTAAAATTCATAATAACTCAATAAAGAGAATCGCAACAGGCTCGATCGCCCCTTTGGTAAAATTTTTCAATGCGTGATCGCATTTTAATCGCCAAATTAGAGGAATGCGGGATTGGATTTTTGTCGCGGGGTTGGGCGAAGCATTCGGGTACAATATTTAGCGTTTATTTTGGGAATTTTCGCCCGAATTATTCGCCCCTACGAGGTATTTTGAGGATGTGATGAATGGGCGATCGAACTTGATTTATTGAATTAGTTTTTCAGTTTTATTAAAATTAAGATGTTCCGCGATCGCAGCAGTCAAGTCCGGCAAAACCCAGCTTAAAATCAGATCGCCCAACAAGCCAATGCGCGATCGCCAAAACCTCCCTACCATCTGCTCGATCGCGCATCATCAGCTACTAAATTTTCACCGCCCGACAGGCAATGTAAAATGAAAACAACTACCCTTATCCGCTTTAGAATCCACCCAAATTTGACCGTAATGAGCGCGAACGATCCGCTGGCACAAAGATAATCCAATTCCGTAACCGTCTGTTGATTCGTCTCGCTGCAAGCGGAAACGATCTTCAAAAATGTTCTGCAGATTCTCTTCAGGAATTCCCGGCCCGCTATCCCCAATGCTAACCTGAACTTTGTAAGCAGTCCGGTGCAAAATTGAGATACTCACAGTTCCGTACTCTGGAGTGTATTTAGTCGCATTATCTAACAGATTGGAAATTACTTGTTGGATGCGATCGGGGTCGGCATAAACCAAAGGTAAATCTTTAGGAATGTCAGTTTCCAAAATCAGACTTTTTGCCTGAAATTGGTCTGCAAACTGATCGATTACATCTTGACAAATTGCACCAAGTTCGACTTTTTTCGGTTCGATATGCAGTTGTGCGTTGGTACCTCTAGCCGCTTGCAAAATATCCGCAATCATGCGATCGACTATTCTAATTTGGCGGCGGGCTTGCTTCATCAACCGCGCCGTCAGACTCGGCGTCAAGCGGGGTACTTCTCCATCTGTCACATTCCGATTGACATCCAAAGTTTCCAAAGCCAAACTCGCAGCCGTCAAAGGATTTCGCAGATCGTGGGCTAGCATGGCGATAATTCGGTCTTTCAACTGCAACTGTTCTTGCAGGTGTTCTTTTTCCTGGTTCAAGCGAAACACCTCATCAGCAAGCTGTACGAGTTCCGCAGCGCAGGCCACCGAAAATCTGTTTGTTCGATCGGGCCCATTTGCCGCCGTAGCTGCTGCTGACTGCTGGGCTGCGTATTCTTCAGCGGATAACTGCCAGCGGGGCCACCAGTGTTCCAATTGCGCGATCAAATTGCTGCCGGCGAGAGTCTGGCGCGGATCTGGATGAATTTTCAGCAGTGAGGGAGTGGCGACGAGTTTGAAATGTTCCGCCAAATCCGGCTGTTCCCCCACGTCGATGACTTGCAGGTCAAAGTCGCAGTCTGCTTTCAAAGCTTGCAGGGACTTGCGGATATGTCTGGTTTGTTCGCGGGAAGACGGGCGCTTGTCTACGAACAGCAGCAGTTGGAGGGGCGACTCTGGATGTTCCGGCTGTTCGGGGGAACAGTCGGGATCGCTAGCGCCGATCGCCGGGTGCAGATTATTGAAATTTCCGATCGGGTGAAAATAATTGACCATTGACGAGCCGAGTCATTTCACTTCTACTTTAATTTAATATCTCCTTTAGATTTATGCTATTCTCCGATACTTTTATCGCGATCGAACGCATGATATTTTTAATCGATAAAAAAAAATCACCGTTGCGGGTGGTGCTGACAGTGGCGGCCGCCTTTTTCGGGATTTGTCTGTTACTGACGCTGCACCGCTACTACAGCTTTTACGCTACTTACGACCAAGGCATTTTCAATCAAGTGTTTTGGAACGGCACTCACGGGCGTTTGTTTGAGAGCTCCTTGTCTTCAGCTTTGTCAACAAATGTAGTCCACAATAACGAACTGCCGGAAGTATCCTACCACAGGTTGGGACAGCATTTCACGCCGGCGCTGATGCTGTGGCTGCCAATTTACTCATTGTTTCCCTCGCCCGTCACTTTGACAGTGTTGCAGGTGACTTTAGTTACGGCGGCTGGCTTGGTACTTTACGCTTTGGCAAGGCACTATCTCAAACCGCAACTATCGGCCGCAATTGCTATCAGCTATTACTGCGCGAATGCAGTAATCGGTCCGACTTTGGGCAATTTTCACGATATTTGCCAAATGCCGCTTTACGCCTTCAGCTTGTTGCTGGCAATGGAAAAACGCTGGTGGCCGTTGTTTGGCATTCTGGCAACTTTAATTTTGGCCGTGCGAGAAGATGGCGGAGTTTTGTTATTTGGCATTGGAGTTTACCTGATTTTGAGCCGGCGCTACCCTCTCACCGGCTTAGCCGTGTGCGTGTTGAGTTTTGGTTATATGCTAGTGCTCACCAATCTGATTATGCCGTTATTTTCTGCTGACATATCGCAGCGATTTATGATCGAGCGTTTCGGTCAATATGCCGATGGAGATGAAGCTTCGACTTTAGAAATTCTGTGGGGAATGGTGAGCAATCCTTGGCGGTTGTTGGTAGAACTATTTACGCCTTTTTTTGGTAAAATTAGATACCTCCTCGGTCAGTGGTTGCCGCTGGCTTTGGTTCCCGCTGTAGCCCCCGCTTCTTGGACGATCGCCGGTTTTCCTCTACTAAAGCTGTTTTTAGCTAAAGGAGAGTCGGTACTGGCAATTAACATCAGGTATGCGATGACTGTAGTTCCGGGGCTTTTTTACGGGGCGATTCTGTGGTGGGCCGGCCGCCAACAGGAAGAAGACAAGATAGTAAGAAGGGAAAAAACGTTTTTGCGTTTTCCTTCAGCAGTGTTTCCTTTGCCTTCTTCATCAAGGTTTCGCCGCTTTTGGAGTTTGTGCATCTGCTTGTCGCTATTTTTTACCTTTACATCTAATCCAAATCGAACTTTTTCTTTCATTCTGCCCGATGCAATTCACCCTTCTTGGGTGCAAGTTCCCTTAATCAGGCAATGGCAGCACGTTTTGCAAGTGCGTCCGCTACTGAGTCAAATTCCCCCGGATGCTAGCGTCGCAGCTACTAATTCGATCGTCCCGATTTTATCAAGTCGCCGGGAAATTCTCCGGTTTCCCATGTTGGAATTGCGCAACGATAAGCGGGAAATTGTCAAAATGGAATACGTAATTGCCGATTTGTGGCAGTTGCAGCAGTATCAAACAGCATTTCGTAGGGAACGGGGACAGTTAAAGGCAATTGTGCCGCAGATCGATCGAATGTCGAATTCCAGAGAATACGGCATTATCGGTTTTGAAGACGGTACGATTTTGATGCGCAAGGGTGCCACTTCTGACTCTGCATCGACTGCTGCTTGGACAAGCTTTCGACAGCAATTGCAACCGATTTTGCAGAAGAGTTAGAGACAGAATACCGGATAAATCCTGGAAACCGTGTATGTATGGGGTGCACCCCGCACCCTAAAAATTTTAATTTTTGTTTAAGGTTCTTTGTCAGTTCAACGGGTGCAGTTGCTTTGTTTAACCCGGAAAATTTAATACATGAAATTTTTTGATTGAAGCCTATCTCCCAACATTTCAGGGTGTTGATTATACAATAAAAGTGTTAATCCTAAACATTAAGATATGTAAACTCTATGGAGGGGAGAAAGATGAAAATTTTGGTATTAGCATGGGAGTTTCCTCCCAGAATCGTAGGTGGAATCGCCCGCCACGTATCGGAACTGTATCCCGAATTAGTTAAGTTAGGACACGAAATCCACCTGATTACAGTAGAGTTCGGTCATGCGCCGATGTACGAAGTAGTAGAGGGAATACGGGTGCACAGAGTGGTGGTAGGACACGCCCGCGACTTTTTCCACTGGGTAGCCAACCTCAACGACAGCATGGGCCACCACGGCGGCAAACTGATGTTAGAGGAAGGACCGTTCGATCTAATTCACGCTCACGATTGGTTGGTAGGTGATGCAGCCATTGCCCTCAAACATACCTTTAAAGTACCCCTAATTGCCACCATCCACGCCACCGAATACGGTCGCCACAACGGCATCCACAACGACGGACAACGCTACATTCACCGCAAAGAAAACGATCTTGCTTACAATGCTTGGCGCGTAATTGTTTGCAGCGATTATATGCGCCGAGAAGCCGAACTTGTACTATCAACTCCTTGGAACAAAATAGAAGTAGTTTATAACGGGATTAGGCCAGAGAAAAAGCCGCGCTGGCACGAATTTGATGCGATGGAATTTCGTCGCAGATTTGCAGCCGATCGCGAGAAAATTGTCTATTATGTGGGAAGAATTAGCTATGAAAAAGGAATCTCGGTATTTTTGAACGCAGCGCCTAAAGTAATTTGGGAAATGGGGGGGTGCGCCAAAATTGTCATTGTAGGAGGAGGCAACACAGACCATCTCAAATATCAAGCTTGGAATTTAGGAATTTGGAACAAATGTTATTTTACTGGCTTTATGTTAGAGGAACATCTCGACAAATTCCAGACGGTAGCTGACTGTGCTGTTTTTCCGAGTTTGTACGAACCTTTTGGCATTGTCGCTTTAGAAAGTTTTGCGGCGCGCGTACCCGTAGTCGTTTCGGATGCTGGGGGACTTCCTGAAGTAGTGCAGCATACGAAAACTGGAATTGTTACCCAGGCTAATAATAGCGATTCTTTGGCTTGGGGAATTTTGGAAGTGCTGAAAAATCCCGGTTACGGACAGTGGTTGGTAGATAATGCTTATGACGATTTAGAACGTAGGTTTAGTTGGGATAAATTAGCTGTAGAAACCGACTGGGTTTATCATCGGGTGGTGGAAGAAAGAGCTCAAGTTGATTGGTAATTTAGAGTTGAGAGTTGATAGTTGTAGTGCGAGCGTCCCCGCTCGCGATCGATTGATAGTTGATAGTCGATCGATTGATAATTAATAGTCGATCGATTGACAGTTGATGCCAAACAGATTGACAGTTGACATTGAGGTTGTGCAACTACAAAAATAACAGAAATATTTGAAAGGGCGAGCATCATCGATCGCGATCGAGCCAATTCCTTTTAAAAATGTGCTAACATCAAATAATTACAGCCAAGATCTGCTACAGTCGCCCCCAAACAATTATGTTGCCCCACGAGCTGCAAAACATTGTCCCAGAACCGACTCCTGCGGCCGAAATTTTTCAGAGAAATCAAATTGTCCGCGAGTTTTACGATGAAATTAAACACCGTCAAGAATTAGAACGCTATTGCCAGTGGTATTACGCTACTGCCAAACAGCACCAGCAAGAATTACAGAAAATGCAGGGAGATATAAATATTTTGGGGTGGTTCAGACGCGGAAGATAGAACAATTAAAATCCCACAAAACAAGCAAGTTCGCAGTCAAGACTTCAGTTCGATCGATCGTCCGCAATAATCTTAGTTCGTAGTACGGACTTCAGTCCGTAAAATTCTGCGGACTTAAGTGGGTACTACGAACCATTTTTGTTGTGCTAATCACCCGACACGATATCAGAGCAAAAGTCAAAAATCACCGCACTTTTAGGGCGGTGATTGCATTAATAACTGTCAACTGTCAACTGCCAGTTGTCAATTGTCAACTCTCAACTCTCAACTCGACTTCATCTTCTTTGAGATGAGCTCGAAATTTTTTATCAAATTGTACCAGAACCGGTAAATTAGCACTCACAGGTCTGCCATGCCATTCATGCACGATCGCCACGATTTCGCCTTCCATATCCTTGATATCGAAAGGTTCATTGCGACTTTGAGGATGGTGGTAGACAACAACTGATTTTTTAATGCTCACGCGATCGCCAACTTTCATAAATTTAAACTTATTGCTCTTTCTGCAAAACTCTACAGAGCGTACTGGTGCATCACACTTGTACGCTTTTGGGACAGTCTATTCATCTTCCCACAGAAGAGCAAAAACTCAAACAGATACTCGATCGGGGTTAATCTTAGGTAGGGGTAGCGCCCCCTTGATGCCTAACTCCTGCGTAGGTTGGCTTCTCCCCAATTCTGGCGACTGACCGATATTCTCTTTGGAGGCATCATACCGCGCGATCGAGCCGATGGTCCGCCCCAGATGTGGTATCAGTCCCGATCGAACACGAGGTTTTCAACCGCCGCAAGCGTAACCAGGGTGAGTAACCCAGATTTGGTATTGCCGATGGGGGGTTTTAAGTTTTTCGGGAATTTTGAGTTGTAGGGGCGGTGCCCCCGTGCCCGCCCGAGGGGGTTTTGAGTTGATAGTCGAACGATTGATAGTTGATAGTTGTCCGTAGATTACTAGCGATCGAATACAATAATATGCCAACTATTTATATCTTTTCTGGATTGCCGGGAACCGGAAAGACAACACTGTCGCAAGCACTTGCAAAACAGATTTTCGCTGTTTATTTGCGAATAGATACGATCGAACAAGCAATCAGAGATTTATGCTCGATCGATGTCCGAAGTGAAGGGTATTGCCTTGCATATAGGATTGCTGCTGACAACCTGCGATCGGGAATTAGCGTTGTTGCCGACTCCTGCAATCCCATTGAATTAACGAGAAGCGCGTGGGAAAATGTAGCACTGCAATGTCATGCAAAATACATCAATATCGAAGTTATTTGCTCCGATCGAGCCGAACATCGCGATCGAATTGAAACCCGCGTTTCGAGCATTCCTGGATTAAAACTTCCTACATGGCAAGACGTTGAAACTCGCGAGTTTCAACCTTGGTCTAAAAATAGAATAATTATTGATACTTCAGGAAAATCCGATCGGGAATGTTGCGATCGCCTGTTGTCCATAATTTCAAATATGTAAATGCCACAACTCGACAGCTATGAGATACAATAGCAATAAGTTAGCAACCCCGTGTAAATATGAATTCAGTATCTAACGAACCACCGGCTATTATTCGCACAGAGCGAGGATTATGGAAATAGATGTATTTTTCCCTGGCTTGGGAACTCACAAGTTAAGTGGTAAACTAGATGGTCTTCAGTCTTGCTCTTGCGGCTATGATTGCCGAGTTGTCTTTTCTATCGAACAAGATACCGAAACTAACAGTGAAGTTATTATTCTGTTAGATATCGGGACGCATGATGAAGTTTATTAGATGGTTTTAACTAACAGCCGGGAAGTCCCTCGGTATATTCAGAGGGGATGAATCTGAGCGCTACGCTCCGTACCCCGAATGAATTACCGCAGGGATGAAAGGCTCGTCGGAGGTCGGAACGGAAGCCGACAATTATATCTGACTA